>NZ_JBGSUU010000063.1:0-21945 GCF_041753295.1 Geminocystis sp. | reverse complement strand
TACTTTTGGTCAAGCCTTAGAAGCGTTTCGCACCGCCATATCTTTTCGCTTTTTTCAATGGTTAAAAGATAATATTGAGGTATTTACTAATTATAAAGCAAGTTTGGGCTTTGTTTGGGCATAATTTTTGTTTAAGTACCGATATTAAACTAATAATTCTCCTGTTTAATGATTGCAACAAATGTTATCATTTTTCTAATGAAGACAATTATAAAAACTGGAGTATAAAAAAATGGATTGGAGAATATTAATCGTTGCATTGCCTTTAGCGGTAGCAGGTGGTTGGGCAATTTATAATATCGGTGCATTAGCTATTAATCAAGCACAAAAATTCTTAAAAAAACAAAGCTAGATAATAATTGACAATTAACAATCAGCAATTGAATAAAGCAAGAGGCAATAATTGATTAAATATTAATTTTTAATTATTTGATGATTTTACTATTTGCTTTTTGCTTTTTTTTCCTTTTAGATAGTGTCGTGAAAAAAATAATTCAACAAGAAACTATTGTAGCGATCGCTTCGGCGGTAGTATTAAATCAAGGTAGTATAGGTATTATCAGATTAAGTGGTGTAACGGCATTAGAAATTACCCAAAAAATTTTTAAACCTCAAGGGAAACCGTCATGGCAATCTCATCAAATCCTTTACGGTTATATCAAAAATCCTGACACAAAACAAATTATTGACGAAGTTTTAGTCTTATTAATGCTATCACCTCGCTCTTTTACTAGGGAGGATGTCATCGAATTTCACTGTCATGGTGGTATAATTCCAGTGCAACAAGTATTAGAATTATGTTTAGAATTTGGGGCAAGGTTAGCTAATGCAGGAGAATTTACCTTTAGAGCCTTTTTAAACGGTAGAATTGATTTAACCCAAGCTGAAAGTATTGCTGACATTGTCGGGGCAAAATCTCCCCAAGCCGCCCATTTTGCTAATTCAGGATTACGAGGAAAATTAGCACAACCCATTCGTAAAATGCGTAATTCTTTGTTAGATATTTTGGCAGAAGTAGAGGCTAGAATTGACTTTGAAGACGATTTACCACTTTTAAATGAAGCTCAGATTAAACAAGATTTACAGGATAATTTAACTAAAGTTAAGCATATTTTAGCCACTAAAGATCAAGGAGAATTGTTACGCAGTGGTATCAAAGTTGCCATTGTTGGGCGCCCAAATGTGGGGAAATCTAGTTTATTGAATGCTTGGAGTAAAAGTGATAGGGCTATCGTGACAGAATTGCCCGGAACTACTCGTGATGTGGTAGAATCTCACTTAGTGGTGCAAGGTATCCCTATTCAAGTCTTAGACACCGCAGGAATTAGAGAAACCCAAGACACTGTAGAGAAAATAGGTGTAGAGCGATCGCTTAAAGCAGTATCACAAGCAGATTTAATACTTTTTACTATAGATGCTACTGTAGGATGGACACAAGAAGATCAAGAAATTTATCAACAAATTCGAGATTTAAACTTGATTTTAGTGATTAATAAAACCGATATTGCCATAGCTTCAAGAATGGTTAAATATCCCATTGAAATTAAACAGGTAGTCAAAACTGCCGTAGCGATTAATCAAGGTATAGAAGCCTTAGAAAATGCCATAGTAAAGACAATTCACACAGGGGAAACCATAGCACAAGATTTAGATATTGCCATCAATCAAAGACAGGCGGCGGCTTTAACTCGTGTAAAATTAGCACTAATGCAAGTAGAAGAAACCATTGAAAATACATTACCTCTGGATTTTTGGACTATTGATTTACGCATTGCTATTCAAGCATTAGGAGAAATCACGGGGGAGGAGGTAACAGAGTCAGTTTTAGAGCGTATTTTTAGCCGTTTTTGCATTGGTAAATAAGATTATTATTTTGAATAATTTTTTTTATTTTAAAACCAACATTTTTTGATTATTAATTAAAGTTATAAAAAACATAACCAGATGATTAAATATCTCTATTATTTTAAATTATTATTGCTTATTATTACTATTAATTTTGGGTTATCAGGGTGTTTTAATAGTAAAGTATCAGATTGTCGTGAGGTTATTAAAATAAGTACTAAATTAGCGGAAGAAACTCAAAATAATTTAACCACAAAAGATACTAATAAAATATTAGAAATAGCAGATATTTTCGATAAATCAGCACAACAAATACTAGCTAAAAATTTTCGAGATGAGCAATTAATAGAATATAGTAAAAATTTAGCTATAATTTACCAAACTTATGGCACATTAACTAGAAATTTTGTCACAGCTTTTCAAACTAAAGATACCGAAAAAGCCATTAATTATAAACAAGATATTATCAATTTATCTCAAAAACAAAAAGATTTAGTTAATAATATTAATAACTATTGTCAATAAAATTAACCTCAAATTTATGATTTCTCTATTACCTGAAGATACCCGTAAAAAATTGGCGATCGCAGACAAAATGTGGTACAATTTACGCCATGATAATCAACCGATAAAAACAGTAATTAATACTAATAAAGAAATCCTCAAAGATGTTCATTTTGATGTGATTATTTGTGGTGGCACATTAGGAATATTTTTAGCAACAACATTACAAAAAAAAGGCTATAAAATTGGTGTAATTGAGAAAAGTATTTTACAAGGAAGAGAGCAAGAATGGAATATTTCTCGTCATGAATTAAACTGTTTATTAGAGTTAGAATTACTCACCCCTAATGAATTAGAAATGATTATTTTTACGGAATATAATCCTGCTAGAATCAGTTTTCATCAAGGGTATGAATTATGGATTAAAGACGTGTTAAATGTGGGAGTTAGTCCAAAATTATTAATTAGTATAATTCAAGAAAAGTTTTTACAATTAGGAGGAATTATCTTAGAAAATACAGCTTTTAATAATGCAATGGTTAGCGAAAATGGTGTAATAGTAAATACAGATAAACAACCATTAAAAACAAGATTATTAATTGATAGTATGGGACATTTTTCCCCGATTATTAAACAAGTAAGAAAAGGAGAAAAACCAGAAGGAGTTTGTTTAGTTGTGGGTAGTTGTGGTAAAGGATTTAGTGATAATGAAACAGGAGATTTAATTGCTTCTTTTACACCCATTCAAAATCAATGTCAATATTTTTGGGAGGCTTTTCCAGCAAAAGATGGGCGCACTACTTATTTATTTACTTACGTTGACTCACACCCCGACAGAATAAGTTTAACGGAGTTAATGACTGAATATTTGCGACTTTTACCAGAATATCAACAAATAGATTTAGAAGCCATCGATTTTAAGCGATTTTTATTCGGATTTTTTCCTGCCTATAGTCAAAGCCCTATTAAAATTAAATGGGATAGAATCTTAACAGTGGGAGATAGTAGTGGCAGTCAATCTCCTGTCAGTTTTGGGGGTTTTGGTGCGATGATGCGTCATCTAAGTCGTTTAACTAACGCCATTGACGAGGCTTTATCAGGAAATAATCTAAGCGCTTCGGATTTAGCCTTAATTCAACCTTATCAACCAAATATCTCCGTTACATGGCTATTTCAGAAAACCATGAGTGTTGGCGTTGATATTCAAGCAAATCCTAATCAAATCAACGACTTAATGAGTGGCGTATTTCAAGTTATGGATAAACTAGGAGATGATGTTTTAAAACCATTTTTGCAGGATGTGGTGCAATTTTCAGGCTTAACGAAAACCCTCCCCCTCGTTAATCCCAAATTAGTGTTACCGTTATTACCCCAAGTCGGCTTACCTATCTTTCTCGACTGGTTAAAACACTACACAAATTTAGGCATTTATAGCAGTTTATATCCTGTGGGTAAGTCTTTACAACCTCTCACCAAAAACCTCACCTCTCAACAAAAATATTATTATCATCGTTGGTTAGATATGTTGCAATATGGTGCAGGATTTAAGTAAATTCGGAGATAGGGAGATAGGGAGATAGGGAGATAGGGAGATAGGGAGTTGAGAAATAAAAGTTGAGAAATAAAAGTTGAGAAATAGAAGTTGAGAAATAGAAGTTAGATTGTATATTTTAAAATTAATAAAAATAACTAATAATCTTTGTTACCTATTACCTTCTGCCTACTTATATTTATTTTTAATACCAAAATTGACAGTTTTATTTATCAGTATGTTTTCTATACCCTACCTTTATCACAAGATTTTTTTCAAAACCTATAATTATCATTAACTCAACCTATCAAAAAGTCACGCTAAGATAGATAACGAAATAAAACTTAAAGATAATTAATGTTTATTAATATTTATCAACAGACTAAAATCAAAGAATACATTGAAGAGAAGTTATTATTTGGCAATAAATTAACCCCAGAATTTACCGCTATCCTCATTGTCTATTTTGTGCAAGGTATTTTAGGATTAGCTAGACTTGCCGTTAGTTTCTTCCTCAAAGACGAGTTAATGTTATCTCCAGCACAAGTTTCCGCCTTAATGGGTATTGCGGCTATTCCTTGGGTAACAAAGCCGATTATCGGTTTTTTGAGTGATGGTAAACCCTTATTTGGTTATCGCCGTCGCAGTTATTTATTTCTCTCTGGTATTTTAGGAGCATTGGCGTGGTTAGCTTTAGGTACAATAGTCAATAATGCTTGGAGTGCGACTATTGCCATTTTATTTACTTCTTTATCCGTTGCCATAAGTGACGTTATCGTTGACTCGGTAGTAGTAGAAAGGGCAAAAACTGAATCTTTAGCTAAATCTGGCTCTTTACAATCCGTAACATGGGGGGCGTCTGCTTTAGGAGGATTAATCACTGCCTACTTTAGTGGTGCATTATTACAACATTTTAGTAACAATCAAGTATTTTTAATTACCGCAACTTTTCCTCTATTAGTAACAGCCATTGCAGGATTAATTATAGAAAAACCCATGGAAAAAAAACCCCTATCTAATCCGTTTAAAGGGCAAATTAAACAACTATGGCAAACCATCACCCAAAAATCTATTCTTGCACCTGTTATCTTTATCGCTTTATGGCAAGGTACACCTAGTGCCGATTCTGCCTTTTTCTTCTTCTCAACCAATGAATTAGGATTCACTCCCGAATTTTTAGGTAGAATAAGATTAATTACCAGTTTAGCCGCACTAATAGGTATATTTTGTTATCAAAAATGGTTAAAACAAATTCCCTTCCGAATGATGTTAGGTTGGTGTGTGGTGTTATCTTCCCTGTTAGGCATGACAAGCCTTATATTAGTTACCCATTTTAACCGCAGTTTAGGTATTGATGATCATTGGTTTAGCTTAGGAGATAGCCTTATTTTAACGGTAATGGGACAAATTGCCTTTATGCCTGTATTGGTTTTGTCAGCTCGTCTTTGCCCTGAAGGAATCGAAGCGAGTTTTTTCGCTTTATTAATGTCGATTTGGAATTTAGCAGGATTACTTTCTCATGAGTTAGGTGCATTACTTACTCACTGGTTAGGAGTAACACAAACTAATTTTGATAATCTTTGGTTACTGTTGTTAATTACTAACTTATCCAGTTTATTACCCTTATTTTTACTTAAATTATTACCTAACGAAGATCCACACATACACCATAATCTTGAAAATTTACCAACATCAGAGATTTATGAACATCATAGCTCAGGTGCAGTTTTCGGTCAAGACATCATGCCTGACGTAATTATTGATATATCTTCTCACTCCGTCAACAATAACCAGAAATCTCTCAAATAAATTATTAATTACCCTTGCTTTTTTAAAAAATCTAAGTTATACTGGTTATTGTTGTGAAAAAAGCAACCAAAAAGGGGTCGCTAGCTCAGCGGTAGAGCACTCGGCTTTTAACTGATTGGTCCTGAGTTCGAATCTCAGGCGACCCATTTTGATACTAAGCACTAAAATTCTCAAGTCTTGATTTAAAAGTTGTCACGTTAAAGCTAACATGACAATAAAATCTTTTCCCACTATCAAGAAAATGTCATCGTGGAAAGACTAAAACACTTTTAGAAGGGGGAGAGTTGGAGTTAGTGTTATCTGAAAAATTAGTTATTAATAAAATTGGTATAGTTAGAGTTGTAAAGGCGATAGCTGTACCAATAATTTCTATACTCATTTGTCTAGTGGTTTTCTTTTTCCTAGACGGTTCACCAGCTTCCATAGATTTGTTAAATTAGTTAGTTGACTTTGTTAATAAAAAAATAGTTGATAAATTTATCTTTCTACTTATTCCATATAATAACAAATATTTTAATACTAATTGTGATCAATTTAACCATCAGTTACAAATTCCTAGTAGATAGATGATTTTATTTTTTTTATCCCCTACAGTGTATAAGATTTACGAAATTTTAATTAAATTGAGGAAGATGAATTATAAAATTACTACCTTTATTAATACTACTTTCTACCTTGATTTTTCCTTGATGATTTTCGACAATGGCTAAGGCGATCGCTAATCCTAAACCTGTGCTAGAATTATAATTACTATTACCACGACTACGAGCAAAATCTCCTCGATAAAATCGATCAAAAAGATGAGGTAAAATAGATTCATTAATACCGATACCATTATCTTTAACAGTAATTTGATAAAATAATTTATGTTGTTTTTTAATCAATTCTAAAGTAACTTTTATGGTTGCTATTTCCTTTATATCAGAAGAAAAACCATGAATAATACTATTACTGATAATATTAGTAAATAAACGACTAATTTCTATCCAATCACCATTAATCATAAACAAATTTTCTGATAACGACTCATCATTAAGAATATCTAAAGATAAATTAATATTTTTTTGTTGTGCAATAATTTTTTGTTCTTCTACTACTTCTAATAGTAAAGCATCAAGGGGAATAGGTGCAAAATTAGATTTAATAATACCGCTATCACTTCTAGCTAAAAATAATAAATCATTAACTAAATTGTTTAATCTTTCTGTTAATCTTTCTACAATTTTTAACTGTTTTTGTTGAGTTTGAGAATCAATTTCTGGATAAGATAATAAACTTTGAATATTAGTTTTTATGGTAGCAATAGGATTTCTTAATTCATGGGAAGCATCGGCGGTAAATTGCTTTAAACTTTGATAAGATTCGATAACAGGTTTAATGGCAATTCCTGATAAAAACCAGCCGATTCCTGCTACAGAAATAATCATTAAAATTATGCCTAAACTTAAGTCAATAATTAATTGTTGAATAGGTTTAATAACATCAAATAAAGGATGACTTACCCTTAAATATCCTAAGATATAACGCCCCATTTCTACTCTTTTGGTTATTTGTCTTAATAAATAATCATCAGAAATGCGAATAGTTTTTCCTCCCGAATTAAAGGAAAGAGGAATAGGTAAAGATTCATCTAAAGTTTGCCATAATAATTCACCATTAGGACTAAACCATTCTAAATCAATATGGTCATCTTCTACTTGATTTGTGGTGTTAGGATGTTGATAAAAACTAGCTTCTAAATTAACTCGATATTTACCGTCATTAATGCTAACTTCATCTACTATTAAAGATGGTTCAATAATTTCGATAACGTGTTTTAAAGTATCATCAATTCTATCAATTAAAGTTTTATAAACATAACCATAAATTCCCACCGCAAAAATAATTAATAACACTGCCGTTACAGTAGTGTACCAAATTGCTAAACGACGACGAGTTATTTGAAACATCAAGAATCAGGTATCAGGTGTCAGGTATCAGGTATCAGGTATCAGGTATCAGGTATCAGGTGTCAGGTGAAATGCAAACTGTCAATCTATAACAAATTTAATTGTTAATTCCTATAATCTTTAGACTTCTCCAATAATTATTTTGATAGGATTGAAAATCATAATACACTATATTAATTTCATGATTTCGATATTGAAATTGATTTAAGGTTTCATTTCTGGAGATGTCTTTTATACTGCCAACTTTATAACATTTATTTTATCTGAATTTATCATAACTACTGTAGTCAAGATTAGGAATTATTAATCATCCATTTTCATCTTACCTAAATACTTAGATAAATAGGGAGAAAAAACTTCATAGATAAGAGTCAATGGTTTACCACGATGCCAAAATAAATAATGTCTTCCCCAAAATGCACCTTCCTCTCCAAAACCTTCTTCTAAAGCCTCAGATTTTCCGTAATAAATTCCTTGAATATCTCGATATAATTCTGTATGTAACTTAGCTAAACTTTCCCATATCGGTAAACTGCGATTTTGTAAATATTCATCAACATTATTCCCATTCCACCAAGAAGTCGCATAAGCTAATCTTTTTCCACTGGCAGTTTTTAACCAAACTTGTCTTCTGAGTCTTGGAGTCGTTATTTTTTCGATACCTTTTGGTGCATTGTCTAATATATCACCTATTAATGACATATCAATTACGTCAACTTCAATAGTCTCACTGGTTAATAATCTTAAATGTCTAGTAGGTGAACCATCCCCTAATAATAGTATCTGCCATGGTGGCGCTAATTGACTATGGGGTAAACCAATTTTAATTAATTCTTCTCCTCCTTGCCAAATAGGTTGGAGTTGATGCCATGTTGTGATAATGGTTTCAGGTTTGATGATCATTTCTCTAGGTTACTTTACAAAACTTAATCTTATTTTAACCGTCGAATTCCTTTCTGTCAAAAATAGAGAGGTTGTAGTGGTATAATCTATTAGTCTAAAGGATCAACTGTTGATTAATTATTGATTGATAATTAGTTGTTTTATCTTAAATTTGACCTATTAATTATATATGTTGCTGACTGAGGAGTTATTGTTTCAATATAAACGTTGTAATCGGAGAGCTTTCCTTAATGTTTATGGTGAAGAAAGTCAGAAACAACCAGAAAAAGAATTTACTTTAAAGTTAAGACAAGAAAAAGAATTTCACAGCAAAAGAGTTTTAGAAATTTATAATTTACGTTACTATCAACCACAAGTTTTAATTAAAGATACAGAAAATATTTTAAAACTAGCATTGATGACAGAAGATTTAATGGCGATAGGAGTTGAATGTATTTATCAAGGAATTATTGCACATAAAACAATCATAATTAATGAAGGAAAAGAAGAAGAAATTACTTTAATTGCCTTTCCCACTTTATTGATTAAACAAAATATTCCTTCTCGTTGGGGTAATTGGAGTTACTTTCCTGTTAATACTCCTCTGGGTAAAAACATCAAACCAGAATATAAAATAATGTCTGCTTTTGGAGGAGATATTTTAAATCAAATTCAGGGTATTAATCTATCCCAAACTCATATATTTTTGAAAAATAAATACAAACCTTATCATCTTAATTTGAATATGTGGATTTCTTCTTCAAGGGATTTAGTGAGGGAATGTGTTTCTATGTTAGCTAATAAAAATGAGCCTGAAATATTTATTTCTCGTCAACGTTGTGGGTTTTGTCAGTGGTATCAAAGTTGTTATAGTTTAGCTAAATCTCAACAAAATTTATCTTTAATTCCTGGAATAAGTCAAAAAAAACAAGAGTTATTAATCAAGAATAATATCACCAATTTTTTTTCTCTTTCTCAAGTAACTTTATCTGATTTAAAGCAAGTTTTTGATGTAGAAATAGCCAATAATATTTACCAACAAACTCAATCTCTTTTTACCTCTAAAGCAATTTTAAAAAATATTTTACCCAAAATTCCTACTAATAACATTGAATTATATTTTGACATAGAAGCTGAACCAGAGCGCAATCTTGACTATTTATTAGGGGTTTTATTAGTTAATCATCAAACTCAACAACAGAAATATTATACTTTTTTAGCGAAAAATATTGAGGAAGAGGAAAATATTTGGCAAGAATTTGTTACTTTTATTAATCAATATGAAAATGCACCTATTTTTCATTATTCTCCTTATGAAGTCGAAACTATTAAACGTTTAGGTTATCTTTATAAAACTCCTTCTTCACAATTAAAATCAATTTTATCTCGTCTATTTGATTTACATAAAACAGTTATTAATTCCTTCTTTTTACCTGTGGAAAACTATTCTTTAAAATCTATTGCTAATTGGTTAGGTTTTCATTGGCGAAATCCAAAAACAGGAAAAACTCTTTCTAATTATGATAAAGTAGGGGGAGATCAATGTGTATTCTGGTATGACCAGTGGTTACAAACGGGCGATCGCATTTGGTTAGATTATATTCTAATTTATAATGAAGATGATTGTTTAGGAACTTATGAATTAAAAAAATGGTTAACTAAATATCAAGATAAATTAGCTTAAATAATCATATTTTCTCCTTGACAATTTGAATATTAAGAGATGTAAAGTTTTATAACAATTGAATTATAAGTATCGAATTTAATTCTGATTTATTCCAAAAAAATGTTAACTTATAATCACAACAAAGAATAATCAACACAAAAAAAACTGTTACTTTATCTATATTAAGAAAACATTAAATTAACATTATTTAGCTGTTGTATTCTGCCACTTTTTAGGGTGATTATGATGATGATTTCTTTATTCATGATGCTTTTATTTTTAACTACAATAATTAGTGCATTTATTTATCAACGTACTAATCAAGACATTCACCTCGTTTTAGCGATTTTTACCGCTATCATATTCTTCGTTTGCGCATTAGCGATGGCACATTGGTCAATACATATGTTTGCTTTATTAACTTTATTGTGTATTCGGATTCCTTTTTTTTATGCTAAAACTGTTAATATTTACGAAGAAATCTAATAATAAATTGAGGATTAATTAGGTTTTATATTTTTTATATTTTTTCCTAATAAAAAGGGTAAATAATTATTTAAAAACTGAGATATAGGTAATAGAATAATGATAGCAAGTAGAGCATAAATTAACCCAAAAATATTATATTGATTATCAATAAAAACTTTTATAAAACTTAATTTAAACAATTTGATATATTTTATCTATAAAAAAATTTATTTCTTAGGCGGTAAAATAAATCTGATGGGAAAAAAGAGAAATTCCGATAGTATAAAAATCTCTTGATCAAGAAACTTCAAGTAAATTGTGTAATTAACTACATTATATAAATTGTTACATTGTGCTATAATTATTTTTAAGCATTATCACGAGTAAATAATACCTATGAGTAAAAGAAGAAGATCACGGAATTTCATTGGTAGTTTATTGTTTGTATTCTTATTATTGAATCCATTGTTAGCCTTCGCTAAACCAAAACCAAAACCCAAACCAACTCCCATCTCAGAAACACCTTTACAAAAAGCCCAAAGAGAATTACCAAAAAACTATTTTGTTGTTTATGCCATTGTGGATAAAATTGCCAGAGCGAATGGCTTAGATAACAAACCTTGGCGTATTGTTGTCACTTCTAACTACGCTGTGAACGCTTATGCTTCTGATACTAACTTACTAACTTTTGAAGCTGGTTTGATGGATCAATTAGAAGGTAACGCCTCCGCTTTAGCCTGTGCGATCGCCCACGAAATGGGACATCATACAAGACAACATTTAGGTTATGGACCAGTAAAACAAGAACAAGCTAAAAGAGAAGAAATAGAAAAAGCTGAAAAAGCTAAAATAGTTGAACAACAAGATGCTCAAACTCAGGCTTTAATAGGTGCTGGAGTGGCAACTGGAATGGCTGCGGCGGGTCAACAAGTAGGTGGTATTGGCGGAGGATTGCTTCAGCTGGGCGGTTTATTATTTGGAGGTGCAAGTCAACAAAAAGCACAGAATATTGAAGTTATTAAAGCCAAAATTGAACAAGAAGCCGAGACTAATTATAACAAACGTTTAATGGAAATTAGTCAAACTCAAGAATTTGAAGCGGATGAAAATGGCTATATCTATAGTGTTACCGCAGGATTTGATCCTAATGGTTGTATTGCCGTTATGGATATTTTAGGAAGAATGCCGGGGGCTCAATCAGAGGGGGGGAGTCATCCTGCACCAGAAAAACGTACTCAACAGATAAATGCTTTAATGGTGAAAAATCCGCCAGAAACATTGAAAGCTAAAGGGAAAATTTTTCTAAGCACAAAACCGACTCCTCTTAAATATGAAATTTTTAGTTATGAGCGAGAAGGTGGTGGAACTTCATCTGGTTTAAAGGTTTTTCCCATCACAGGTTCAACCCAAGAGGACTTAAATCGTTATCTGAATTAAACATCAACATCAACCTATATTCTCAACCTTAAAATTATGTCCACAAAAAAAGTTTCTCTTTGTATTTTCTCCCTCGTCATGGTGAGTAGCTCCATCAGTTTTGTTTCTCCTAGCGAAGCTGGATCTATTCAATTTGAGTGTTCGGTAGATAATAATAATAATCCAACTACCTATGTTCAAACACAAGGTGGTGTTGTTGAAATATTTAAGTGGAAAAGTAACTATTTTCAAGGTCCTTATACTCCCATGCAACGCTGTTTAGAAGTGACTCAAAGAATGAATAAATTTCAACCTAGTTACTTAGTGGCAGGACGAGTTAATAACTATAATGTTATCTGTGCGGGAACTAATTGCGATCGCGCTGGGAATAATGTATTGTTAACTTTACGACCCGATCAAAATCCGAACCAAGTGTTAGCAGAAATTGATAATACCAGAGATGGTGCTGGAGGTCCTTCTATGCAATTAAGTGGTTCTTCTGGAGGACAAAATACGGCAACAAAACAGAGTAACTTAGTGAAAACTCAAAACGGATCATTAGCACTAAATTTAGTTAGTTATATTGAATCTGCTCCCAAAATCCCTAAAAATCTCTCAGGGAATTCTAACAGTAGTAATACGACAGGATTAAATGAAGAACCTATCATTGTCCCATCCAATGCTGGTCAAAAACCCACCTCGTCACCCGGCATTAAATGGTAATAAATTTTTAAGAAGAGGTTGGGTAAAACAACTGATAACCCAACTTTTTTTTGTAATCTGTTAGGTAGAATTAAAAACAAATTAATCGATATTTACTCTCAAATATTTTCATATTTTATTACTTTTTAAAACTATTAAAACCTAACTTTTTCTCTTTTTTACCTTATCAAAACCTATGTTATGGGCAAAATTTTAGCTACGGGTTTATTTGGTTTAATCTGTTTTTTTACAGGTATTTTCACTCAATATATTCTCCCTGTCAAAAGTGTTGATACTAGAATTGAATGTAAAGAAGTACTTATTTCTCAGTTGAATTCAGAAGAGATAAAAACTCCGAAGATAAAATCAAAAGAAGAAGAAATAAAAACCAATGCACGAACAATCACGGTTAAAGTATTATCAGGAGAAAATTCGGGTTCAGGGATTTTAATTAATCGACAAAAAAATACTTATCAAGTAGTAACAAATAACCATGTTTTATTATTTGGTAGTCAAAATCAATCTTACAAAATAATCACTCCTGATGGTGAAATTCATCAAGCAAAAGTAGTTAAAGAATTAAATTTTCAGAAGTATGATTTGGGAGTATTAGAGTTTGAAAGCGAAAATAATTATCAAGTAGTTTCATTATCCCGAATATCTATACCATCTGTAAATGAAGTCGTTTATGCGGCAGGTTTTCCTTATGAATCCGATAATTTTACCTTTACCAGTGGAAGAGTTGATTTAATTAGTGATTTATCTTTTCGAGGTGGCTATCAAATAGGCTATAGTAACGATATTCAAAAAGGCATGAGTGGCGGTCCTTTATTTAATGCTCAAGGTGACATTATTGGCATTAATGGCAGACATAAATATCCTGCTTGGGGAAATCCCTATATATTTGAAAATGGTAGTGTGGCAACTCCAGAACAAAAGGAAATAATGAGTCAATCTAGTTGGGCAATTCCTATTAAAACTTTTTTACAATTTGCCCCTGAATTTGCCCTTAAGGATAACCTTAATTAAAGTAATTTAAACTAATATTTAATACTATGAATGGGCTATATAAATTTTCGTTTTTTAAAGTTTTATGTTTTTGCTTATTAAGTGTTTTTTTCTCGTCAAATTGTATTGATTTTAATAAAAATAAAAATGTTTTAGCTCAATCTCCAAAGGCAGAAACTAAACAAAATTTTCCTAAAAATAATGATGATATTGGTAAATTTATCATTAAATATGAACCCACTAATTCTAATCCAGAAATTCGCAGAATATTTATAGAAAGTCAAATTTTTGACAAAATCATTAATAATCTTAACAATTCAGGATTAATTATGAGACAAAATATTCCTGTAACTTTTCAAGATTGTGGAGATCCAAATGCTTATTGGAGTTATAAAAATAAAGAAATAATTATTTGCTATGAAAACACAGCTTATGATTTATTTCTCTTTCATGAAAAGGCAAAATATCCTATAGAAAAAGCGATGGAAAAATCTATTAATGAAACAATATTCGCATTTTACCATGAATTAGGACACGCTTTAATTGATACATTAGCATTAAATGCTGTGGGGCAGGAAGAAGATACTGTTGATGAATTTGCGTCGGTAATGTTATATCGAAATCACGACAAAAATTTTGCAGAAGAAGTTGTTTTAGATTCTTCAGAATATTATGAATTATTATATAAAGAAAAGGAAAAAAGTCCTAGTTGGGATGAACATACACCTCATGATAAAAGATTATTTAATTTAGTTTGTTTTGTTTATGGTAGTAACCCCGAAAAATATGAAAAAATATTCATTGAAAAATTTTATTTACTGGATGAAGAAAATATAGCTTCAGAAGATAATTTAAAAGCAAGAAAAGAAAAATGTCAACAAGAATTTACTAAAAAAACTGATAGTTGGAATCGATTATTATTACCCCATTATGCCATTAAAAATAACTATCAAAGGCAATCTTTTCCTATCAATAACTCTCCCGGAATGTCTGAGAGAGGAATTTATTGGTAAACTTTATTAATATTAATATAACTTTTTTTTAATTAATTAACTAATCATGAATATCAATACACCTTTATCTCAAGAAACTATTTTAGAAAATAAATATCGGATAATTCAAGAATTAGGAAAAGGAGGTTTTAGTCGAACTTATTTAGTAGAAAATATACAAGAAAATCGTAAACATTATCTGTTAAAAGAATTTTTGCCCAATCATAATAATAAAACAGAATTTAATCAAAAATCCTTAGAATTATTTTATCAAGAAGCCTCTATTTTATCTAAATTAAATCATCCTCAAATACCTAAATTTTTAGATTGGTTTCAAGAAAATAATAATTTTTTCATCGTTCAAGAATATATTAAAGGAGATAATTATTGGCAATTACTTTGTAAAAGAAAAAGAGAACAAAGGTTATTTTCAGAAGCCGAAATTATCCAATGGTTTAAAGATTTATTACCCTTAATTAACTATCTTCATGAGAATAAAATAATTCACCGAGATATTTCTCCTGATAACATTATTTATTCTACTGAAATTAATAAACCTGTTTTGATTGATTTTGGTGGAGTTAAACAAAAAATGACAGAAATTATTAATCATGGTTATGAAGAAATAAAAGGGACAATTATTGGTAAAATAGGCTATTCTGCACCAGAACAATTTAAAGGACAATGTTATCAAAATAGTGATATTTACGCTTTAGGAGTAACTGGTTTAGTTTTGTTAACGGGAAAAGAACCAGAGTTATTATTTAATAGTTATAGTCGAAAACAATCTTGGGTTCAAGATCTAAATATTAGTGATCAATTTAAGTTAATTTTTGAGAAAATTTTAAAGGAATATCCTGATGAAAGATATGCTTCTGCTATGGATGTTTTAAATGAAATAAATAAGATTGGAACTTTAAATAATGAACCAGAACAAAGCATAGGAAGTGAAAAAACTATTTTAATTGCACCATCAAATGATCATAAATTTGAGAAAGATTCATATCCTATATATTCTGAAAATATAACTAAAAATGAAGAGAAAAAAAATGAAGATAATTCTTTGAAAAAAGTTATTTTATTCTTGTTAATGACGCTATTTGGTTTAAGCATTATTGGTTTAGTTTTACAAGCTCCTCATATTAATGCTATTTGTAAAAAACTAGATAATTGTGGTAAAGATAAAGAATATCAGAAAATTTTTGATGAAACCTTAGTAGATGGAAAAGAAGTAATAAATCCTAAACAAACTGTTAAAAATATTAATGATTTACAGTCACAGCAAAAAGATTTACAAGAAGTCATAAAAGATTTCAAAGAAATTCCTAATGATGTTAAAGTTTATAATCAAGCTCAAGAAGAATTAAAAGTTTATGAAAATAAATTAACGGAACTTGATGAGAAAATAAATAAAGAAAATAAGGCTAATTTAGAGTTTCAAGAAATAGTCAAAAAGATGGATAATTTACGTCAAGAAACTTCACAAGCTAATAGTACTAATAAATATCAAAAATTAAAAGCTGAATGGGAAGGATTAAAGGCAAAGTTAAACGAATTTGATGGTAATTTATTCATTAGTTCTCAAGTGAGTAATCAAATAATAGAATCAGAAAAAAATATTGCCAAAATAGATGATAATTTAAAGATTTTACAGGCTCAGGCTAAAGCAGAACAAATCGCTAGGGAAAAAGCTAAAGCAAATACCTATAAGCCGTCATCTCCTGTCGTTAGATATAAACCACAGCAAAATGCCCCTAAAATTGCTAGACAAGTACCTAAAAAATCTCCAGTATTATCTAATCATAAGCAAAATATTACTAAACCTCAGAGAAATTATTATCCAAAGAAAACTCCTTCAGCACCTCCCCAAAAAAATATTTCAACTCCCGGATCTCTTTGGTAGTATCGTTAGGTTGAAAATAAAATGATTAATCAAGAGAAGTAATGGGTAAGTAAGCAAAATTAGTTATATAATTGATAAATTATTAAAAAGTCTAAAAATTAATAGTGAGTGATTCAGGTGATCGCAATTTCGTTTAGTTTTTCAATAATTAAATCTTCTACTATATCTTTCAAAAAAAAATATAATTAAATCTTATTGTTGAGACAAAAAACTAATAGCAGTCTGATATTGAAGATCTTTTTCTGTACCAATTTCAAAGTAACTGATGGGATCTTGGGTTACAATCTTATCAGGGGTGATACCTAATTTATTAATATCCTTGTGGCTAGGAGTCTCATATTTTGCTACTGTGACAGCAATTCCAGCACCATCTGGCAATTCAAATAAAGATTGAATCAAGCCTTTTCCGAAGGTTTTTTCCCCGATTAAAATTCCTCGATGATTATCTTGTAATGCTCCTGCAAGAATTTCACTAGCACTAGCAGAACCCTGATTCACTAATACTACTAAAGGTTTATCCGTTAAAGCCTCTCCATCCGCATCATAACTGTCTAAAACCCCTTGACGATTAACTGTATAGACAATAGTACTCGGTTGCAACCATAAACGAGCAATTTCGATACCAGCTTGTAATAAACCTCCCGGATTATTGCGTAAATCTAAGATGTAGCCTTTTGCACCTTGTTGATCTAATTTTACTAGAGCATGGGCTAAATCTTGAGTAGCGTTAGCACTAAATTGGGTTAAACCGATATAACCTACGGGATTTTTAGGGTTAGAATTATCTAGGTGAGAGTTAACCGCACTTAAAGAAAGACGATCGCGCTTTAGTTCATAAGTTCTAATATTAGACTCATTTTGGCGTTTAACTTCAAGGATAACTGTAGTACCAATTTCCCCTCTAATTTTATTGGCGGCTTCATCTAAGGTTATCGTATTAGTATTAATACCATCAATAGTTAGAATTTGATCTCGTGGTTGAATACCAGCTAATTCCGCCGGTGAGCTTGGTAACGGTGTTACAACTTCTAATTGACTATTTTCAGGATTAATACTAATTTGTAAGCCAATACCTGATAATTCCCCAGAGGTAGTAATTTGTAAATTATGATAATTTTCTGGTGGTAAAAGACGAGTATAAGGATCATCAAGAAGTGCTAACATTTCCTTAATGGCAGTATAGGTTTCTTCTCGATTATGTAAGGGTTTTTTGATAAATTTTTGCCTAATACTCCACCAATTCTGATGATTAAAAGTATCATCTACATAAGCCTCATTTACCAAGCGCCATGATTGTAATAAAACTTTTTCTTCTTGAGTATAAGCGAAGGCGTTAGCTGGATAAATAAAATTGGAACACAAAATCAATAAAAGAATCGCTAAACTTGAGTAAATTTTCTTCATGAGGATATTAAGTAAAGTAAAATTAATTGTACATTTTATTTGCCTTTAACCTTTGATAACAAGAGGTTTTAACCCCTTGCTTATATAAAATTAATTTTGCCTGAATACTTATCGGTTGGCTTAAGGCACTTAGTCACCTTAAAATATTTTTAATAGATTTATACTTATAGTAAAATAAATTTTGGTTAGTTTTTTCACTACTAATAAAAGATTGTTGGGTTTTGATTTTACACTCAACCTGTGGATTAATTATTAAGAGTTAAAATTTCCACACCACCGCTAGTTACAGCTATGGTATGCTCAAATTGTGCGGATAATTTACGATCTTTTGTTAAAGCAGTCCAACCATCTTCTAATACATCAGCTTCCCATGTTCCTATATTTATCATAGGTTCGATGGTAAATACCATCCCCGGGCGAATTTTTTTCCCTGTACCTTTTTTACCATAGTGAGGCACTTGAGGGGGTGTATGAAATACTCTGCCAATTCCGTGACCTACAAAATTTCTAACGACAGAATAACCAAAACTTTCAGCATATTCTTGAATGACAGCCCCAATATCTCCAATTCTACCCCCTGGGCGTACAGCTTTTATACCTCGATAAAGACATTCTTCTGTTACTTCAACTAATTGTCTTGCCTCATCGGAAGGAGTGCCTACAAAAAAAGTTTTCGATGTATCTCCATGATAGCCGTCTAAAATTGGCGTAACGTCAATGTTGATAATATCTCCATCTTTCAATATTTGACTTTTATTAGGAATACCATGACAAATTACTTCATTAACGCTAGTACAAATTGAGCGAGGAAAGCCATGATAACCTAAAGGAGCGCTTTTTGCGCCATGTTGTTTTGTCCATTTTTCCGCTTCTTGATCAAGTTCATGAGTACTAATACCCGGTTTAACCATCTTTCCTAAATGTTCTAACAATTGTGCTGCTAATTTTCCTGCTTGACGCATTTTTTCAATTTCTCTAGCAGATAAAAGTACTATATTTTCGTTACTCATGATTAATTTTAATAATTTTTTATACCTTACTCTTTATTATTTTAATAGACTTGTGAATAATAACCAAACCACTATAATATCTCGTCACAAAATTTTTTTTGCTCTTTTATAACATCTCAAATAAGTTGTATTTAGCTATAATTTTTCTTAAAGTGAAATAGGACTTTTTCTTAAAAATTAATAGTTTTAATGCCTAACATTACTAAAGAAATTAAACAACCCAGAAGTAAACTCATACCACTTAATGAACTAATGCCGAAACCTAGGGTTCTTTTTTTCGCTTCTTGATAGTAACCCCAAGCATATAAAACTCTTCCTAAAATCCAAATTCCTCCTAAAATTGCTCCCCATAATTCACTTACATAATAGGAAAAAATCCACATTAATGGTAAAAAGAAGATAAGTTGTTCTAACATATTTTCTTGCACTCTTAATGCCCTTTCAAAATTAGGATCTCCAGACATAGCAGGAGGCATTACATTATATTTTACTCTTGCTCTTCCTACGTTAATAATTGTCACAAAATAGACTAATAATGCTGAAACTGTGATAATACTTGCACCTAATAGCATAAAAAATTACTCCTATTTATTAATATTAAAAATTTGATTATTGATAGTTTTCTTAAGGTTTTTGAAATACATAATTTGCTACTTGATTAATTTCTTTTTTAGTAAGAATATTTTTAAATGGTGGCATCTCTTGTTTACCGTTAATAACAATATTAGTAATTTT
The DNA here is from genome assembly GCF_041753295.1 of Geminocystis sp. Lineage (NCBI taxonomy): Bacteria > Bacillati > Cyanobacteriota > Cyanophyceae > Chroococcales > Geminocystaceae > Geminocystis > Geminocystis sp. The sequence goes on along the minus strand of NZ_JBGSUU010000063.1, from coordinate 2,121 downwards.
ATTTAAAGAATTATCTTTTTTTTGCAAATTTTTTAATTTATGACATTGTGAACAATTATCAACAAAGATTTGTTTTCCATTTTCATTTATAAAAGTCGTGCTTTCAGTAGCTGGTATTAGATAAATATGTAGAAAAAAACTAATAATTAAACTAAAGATAAATAAGAAAGTTTTTTGCAAAACCATTAATTTCTTAGTAAGAAAAAATACGTATTCACTTAGGATTATAACATTGATTTATCATTATTTAACTAAACTTATATTAAATAAGATTCTATCAAAAAATCATCACCTATTTTCTGAATTTCACTATTTTTAAGTAATAATGCCTCATTCATATTATTAATATTCAAATTACCAATAGGTGTAGGTGCATTTTCACCGCCGATAATTTTAGGTGCAATAAAAGCATAAACTTTCTGTATATTTCCCGACGAGATTGCTTGGGAGGCTAAGTTACCTCCGCATTCCCACAAAACTGTATTTAATCCTCGTTGATAAAGATTATTCATCAATATAGAAGGAGTAATTTCTTCTATTTCGATGATTTCTACACCTTGAGCTAATAATTGACTTTTAACCATAGAATTAGATTGAGGAAGGGTAAAAATAACGGTTTTTGCTTGGTTTACATCCCAAAGTTGACAATTTAAAGGTAAATCAAGGGTTTTCGTCATTATTACTCGTAAAGGATTATGACTGGTTACTCCATGGGTGGTTAACTGTGGATTATCACGTCTAACGGTGTTACCACCAACAATAATAGCATCACAACTACTTCTTAAATGATGAACAAAATTTCGAGAAGGTGAGCTTGTAATCCATTGACTATGACCTGTATTTGTGGCAATTTTACCATCTAAAGTCATGGCATATTTAAAAATACCAAAAGGGCGTTGATATTTTACACGATGAATAAAACCCTCATTAAGTTTTAAACAAGCATCTTCCTCAATACCGACTTTCACATCAATTCCAGCCTCCATCAATCGCTTAATACCACTTCCTGAAACACGAGAGTCTGGATCTATCATTCCCACTATCACTTGTTTGACTTTAGCCTTAATTAAAGATTCCGTACAAGGAGGAGTACGCCCATAATGATTACAAGGCTCTAAATTGACGTAAACATTGGCATTTTCGGCATTTAAACCAGCTTCTTGTAGTGCGAATATTTCGGCATGGGGTTTACCTATCAACGGATGATAACCTTCACCAATAATTTTACCATCTTTGACTATGACTGAACCCACAAGAGGATTAGGAGATGTTTTACCTTGCCCTTTTTTCGCTAACTCAAGGCAACGTTGCATTATTTTACTGTCAAAATCAGTCATTTATTCTACCTTTGCATCTGGGAAAAACCGATTAAATTTTTATGAATCAATAGTTTTGACTCTTTTTTTTTGTATATTAGAACACATTTATTATTCTGCCACAAGTTTTAATTAAATCAGGGATCAGAAAAACCGTCAAAAAAAAGTTTTACAAAACTTAAACCTATGCTCTATGATGATAAAGGATCAACTTTCCTATTATGCCGTAACTAATCCGAGTTAGACAAGGTTGATTTCTCGCCATAAGGATATTTTATTACTTAAAAGTCTGAAAATTTGCTGTCATTAACGCATTCTTCTGTATAATTTTAATTCCTTATATATTATTAACTAATCCCAGTAGAGAGATATATTTTTTATGCAACCCTTATCTAAAAACATTGATACAATCCGTATTTATTTAAAAGAAATTGGACGAATTCCGCTATTAACTCAAGAAGAGGAGATTATTTTAGCTAAACATATTCAAGAATTAGTTATCCTCGAAAAAAAACGAGAAACTTTGAAAAAAAAACTCAATTATGAACCTTCAAAAAAAGAATGGGCTGAAGAAGCAAAAATTTCTGAAAAAAATCTTGATATTAAAATTAGTCAAGGTGAAAAAGCTAAACGTAAAATGGTAGAAGCAAATTTACGTCTCGTGGTTTCTATTGCTAAAAAATACCTTAAACGTAATTTAGATTTATTAGATTTAATTCAAGAAGGTACTATCGGAATGCAAAGAGGTGTCGAAAAATTTGATCCCACCAAAGGCTATCGTTTCTCTACTTATGCTTATTGGTGG
>NZ_JBGSUU010000062.1:0-5016 GCF_041753295.1 Geminocystis sp. | reverse complement strand
TGGCTTTTCCAATATTATAAGGTCATTTTTAGAACTATTTTTTATGATTACCAAATATTCTATAGTTATTACTGATCGCCTCAAATAACGATATTTCGTTATTGCACATTATTGATAATTTGTAAAGCGCGTAACTTCTATTTTACTTATTTACTTACGATTAATTTTGTCCAGATATTTTGGATTATTTGTTAATATTTTCTTGAAAGTTTTTAAATACTTATTTTCTGAGTAAAAAAAAGTTTTGTCAATATTGGTGACGGACATTCAAAACTAATATCCATAAAATGTGTTTTAAAATACCCAAAATAAACTACACACTTTTTGAATTATTTGTTATTAATTAAAACATAAAAAAAGGGCAAAAAGCCCTCACAAAAAAGCTACATAAATAATTGATAATTCTCTATGGTAAATCGGTATATCCCATTAGGAAGCGATCGCACTCTTTAGCGACACCACGCCCTTCATTAAATGCCCACACTACCAAACTTTGACCTCGACGACAATCACCTGCGGCGAATACATTTGGGATGCTTGTAGCATATTCTCCATATTCGGCTTTAATATTACTACGGTTATCTTTTTCTAATCCCATTTGTTCTAATAATAACTGTTCAGGACCGAGAAAACCCATTGCTAGTAAGACTAATTGTGCAGGTAATCTTTTTTCTGTACCTTCGATGGGATTAGGAATAAAACGTCCTTGACTATCTCTTGCCCATTCTACTTCCACCGTATGCACGGCGATAACGTTACCTTCGGAGTCTCCCTCGAATTTAGTGGCAGTTGTAGTATAAACTCTAGGGTCATTACCAAATTTAGCGGCGGCTTCTTCCTGTCCGTAATCTAAACGATAAATTTTCGGATATTCGGGCCAAGGGTTGTTTTTTGCTCGTATTTCTGGGGGCTGAGGCATGATTTCTAACTGAGTTACACTATTGCAACCATGTCTTACGGATGTACCAACGCAATCTGTACCAGTATCTCCCCCCCCAATGATCACGACATCTTTACCTTCGGCGGAGATAAAGTCTTCTGAATTCTCATTTAAAACGGCTTTAGTGTTAGCAGTGAGGAAGTCCATGGCAAAATTGATCCCTTTGAGCGATCGCCCTTCTATGGGTAAATCACGAGGTTTTCCAGCACCGATAGCAAGAATTACCGCATCATTATCATTAACTAAAGTTTCCGCAGGAATGTCTTTACCGATGGTACTATTACAAACAAATTTAACTCCTTCTTCTTCTAATAGTTTCACCCTACGCAAGACAACTTTTTCTTTATCCAATTTCATGTTAGGAATGCCATACATTAATAATCCACCAGGGCGATCATCTTTTTCATAAACCGTGACAGAATGTCCAGCTTTATTAAGTTGTGCCGCCGCTGATAAACCTGCTGGTCCTGAGCCTACAATAGCAATCTTTTTCCCCGTTCGTTTTTCTGGAGGTTGAGGTGTTACCCAGCCTTGATCCCAACCATGATCTATAATAGAACATTCTATGTTTTTGATGGTGACGGGGGGATTATTAATCCCTAGTACACAAGAACCCTCACAAGGAGCGGGGCAAACTCTACCAGTAAATTCAGGAAAATTGTTAGTTTTATGAAGTCTATCAAGGGCTTCTTGCCATAAACCTCGATAAATTAAGTCATTCCATTCAGGAATCAGATTATTGACAGGGCAACCACTAGCCATACCGCTGATAAGTTCTCCTGTATGACAAAAAGGTGTGCCACAATCCATACATCTTGCACCCTGATTACGGAGATTTTCTTCGGGCAAATGTAAGTGAAATTCATCCCAATTATTAATTCTTTCAAGGGGAGCTTTATCGACAGGTAATTCCCTTGTAAACTCTAAAAATCCTGTTGGTTTTCCCATATTTTAAATTCTCAATATTTGTATTTTGACCACTAATTAAGATAATTTATGTCAATGATTCAAGATAATATATTTAACTAATTATTTAACTTGAATATGAAAATTACTTATTTATAATTTAGTTTAAGTCTATTTTAGATTTTAGAGTTATTTTTTATGACTTATTTTCGGTTTTTTTTACGATTCTTCATATTAATCAAACTACATCAACTGAATTTTATTAACTTCCTAGAAGGAAAAAGATCAACTAATGATTAAGTAAATACTTTTAAATATAAAATCTTTCTGTGGTAAAAAATTTTAGTTAATAATTAAGATTATGAGATTCTCGAATATATTTAAAAGGAAAAGGAATTACCGTACTTTGACCTGTGCGTACAAAGTCAACATCCATAGTTTTTAATAAATCTCTAAAAATTAATTTACAACCTTTGATAGCTATAATTTTGCGAATATGACAAGCATCCTTAAAAGATGTTTGAATTTGATCTGTGCGATCGCCTACAAAATAATAGGCTTCGGTATCAGTTTCGCCAAAATAATTAATATTTAAAGAATTAGCAAATAAAGAATTGAGAATTTCATTATCTTTAGGAAATCTAAATCTTACTTGATATTTTTCTAATAAATAATCTCTAAATTTAGTTGCTTCATCAGTATTAGCAGTATAAGATATTTTTCCGTTATTGTTACGTTGTGAGCCTAAATATTGTTGAATTAAATTATATAATTCTTTCTTGGATATGTCATAAGCGTAATTATTTTTTAATTGTTCACAAAAAGCATCAAATTTTTCTTTTTTTAAGTTAGGATATAACTGTAAAAATTTTTCGACAATATCAGCAAGTTTCACACCATCTTTAAGTTCTTCTGGCAATTTTTCATCAATTTTTTTAAATAAAGATTCTATCTCTTGCAATGGTGGTAGAGTAATTTCATCAGAACGAAAAATTAAATTAATATCGCCACTATCTGACATAACAAAACCCTCAAACTGAAAAGATGATTTTGTCTTATTTTCTCTAAAAATAGCTTGTTCAATATAATTGTGATAATCTTGATATTTATGGTCATTGAACAAACTTTCACGAGTATCTAAATTTTCAAATTCAAAGCTACCATCATGATTAATCGTCATAAAAGTTATAGTAGAAGTATCTTTATTTTCCTTATCATTATTACTAGCTTGATACATTCCAAATATCCATTTTTTACCAGATATTATATCTAGATCGTCATCATCTGAATTACCTGCATCAAAAAGGCTTAGTTGAGTATTTTTTTGAAAGTTTGATTTACTTGGCTTCAAAGTTTTTGAGTCGGATGATTTAACTAGATTACTCCACTCAAAAAGACTTATTTTTTTTCTGCTAATATCTTGCTTAATAATTAATTCCTTAATTAAGGTTTTAATAATTGGTTGTAGCTTTTTATCATCAATTTTTTTATTATTTATTTTTTTTACAGACTCAATAGTTAAATTTTGTCTTGGCGTAATGCTATCTGATAGTAAGTATTGATCTTCAATCTTGTTGCATTGATAATAGTTTTTATCATGAATAATTAGCACATTAAAAACTCCTTCAATTTCATGATTGTTAATAGAAATTAAATTCTGATCCTTAAAATAGGGTTTCAATAATTCTTGAATATCATTAACTAATTCTTGAGAGGTTTCATCCTTAACTAAATCAACAATATTAATTCTTTGATTATCGAGAATATAATGAAGTTTCTCAGGCTTTTTAAATATTAAATTTTTTGAATCAAACTCAATACATTCATCAATTTTTAATGGAATAAACTCTACTGTTATATACTTATTAAGATGCTCATTTATCTCATTAATTACCTGATGTAAAATACCGCCTCTACTATTTTTAAAATCATCTATATTTTTAAATATAATAAAATCTTCATGGGCTTTTTTTCCATTTTTACCCGCTTTAATATAGGTTTTTTTTGGATCATTTGTATCTGTTCTCTCAAGCCATCTTCTTAAAATATTGTTACTATCATAAATGACATATTGAGGACGGTTTAAATATTTTTGTACTTGTATTTTACGTTTACCTGTTGCAGTTTTTAATTCAGAGAAAATATCTATTTTTAAACGGTAAGTTGCCATACTCACATTTAATAAAAATTCATTGTCAGTATTGTTATTGTAATTAAGATTTACTTCCCCAACTTGTATAGATTTATATAATTTATTGCTGTTTAAACTAGGCACTTTTAACAAACAACCAGTAAGATTAGAAAACTGAAGACTAGGATATTTTGATCTTGATGAACCAAGATAATTTAATAATAAACGAGCTAAAGCTTCACTATCAATAAAATTTTCTTCATTATCGATATTGAGATTTTTTATTTCAACTTCGTTAACGGTAAAATCTTCCTTTTTTTCATTTTCTTGTGTATCATCATCACTATAATTTCTTAGTCGTGTTATTAATTGATAAGCATTATTTTCTTGTTTTTTAAACATAGCAAAAGCATATTTTTCTGTATAACAAACAGCTAAGGCTTTATATTGCTCACCTAAAAGATAGTCTAATACTTTTGCACCCCACCATCTGCCATTATTATCGATTCTTTTAAACGCAAGAAAAATAAAGTCATTTTTAATATTATCAAAATGAAACGTAAATTTTAAACGATTAGTAATAATTTCCATTAGTTTAACTCCTTAAATAAATAATTTAATGCTTCTTGACTAATTTTATTATTTTGACATAAAAAAGGTATTCTAATAATTTGATTGTTATCAGAAAAAATTGGATTAAATACACGATCATCTGCATCGGCTAAAATATTAATAATAAATACTTTTTGAGCGTTAATTTCAGTCATTTTAGATCGAATTTTATCTAACTCTGTTTCTTCATCTTTATCAAAATTATTCCAATATTTAAAGTCAAAATAAATGCCATTGGCAGTTTTAAAATCAAATCTTTCAAATTCAATATCATCAAGTTCTAATAGTTGGCGTTGCTGAATTAAAGTATGATTTTTAGATAAGGTGATGCCGAAGGCACGCTACGCGCACGTATCTTTATTACTCTCTTAAATTATCACAGAGGCGTGCTGTGTACCAGAGCCGACGAGCGATCGCTCGTAACTTG
>NZ_JBGSUU010000061.1:0-7522 GCF_041753295.1 Geminocystis sp. | reverse complement strand
GATAGGAGATAGGAGATAGGAGATAGGAGATAGGAGATAGGAGATAGGAGATAGGAGATAGGAGATAGGAGATAGGAGATAGGAGATAGGAGATAGGAGATAGGAGAATAGGAGTAATTTTTCAAGGATAGAAGTTTTTAGCTATTCACTGATTACTTTTATTTTGCCGACACAAGATAATTTATCACTATTCAAAATCAATTGTTGTAACTCAACATCTTTTCCTAAATCCACCTCAAAATTATTAATGATAAGAGTCTCTAAATCTGAAATTCCCTCAATTTTAATGGGGTTAAATAAGAGGGTATGATCATCTTTTAAGGTTAAGCTAGAAATTAAAATTAAATTACTTTTTTTTCCTTGATTATTACTCAATATACCTTGTAAAATAAATTGATTATCGAGTAAAATAATGTCTTGCCAGTTAAATTCATATTGTGCTAATATTTGCTTATATTCTTCTATTTTTTGATATTCTAATAATAAATGAAGTAAATCAATTAATCCCTGATGTAAAAGTCTTGAATCTAGGGAAGTTTTTAAATCCTCTAAGGTTAAAACTAATTCTCCATTAACAAAGATTGGTTGTAATAATTTTAATGGTTTTCCTCTTAATATTCCTCCTAAATTTATGGCAATTTTTTCTGTATTTACGACGGCTTTACTAACATGAATTCCTTGATAAATTGCTTTGTTGGTTTGTAGAGAAACTTGATCAATTTTTCCTGTTAATATTTGTTTATCTCCTGCATTAATTTCTATTTTTAGATCTACTACGTCTTGTAATTGCGATCGCAACCAAAATTTGATTGCAGGAGTAAGAATATGAGAGATAATTTCTGATTTACTTTTAATAGCCATTAAATTTAAGATTAATTTTACATTTACCCATTAAACTTAATATTCTACTTATTCATCATAGAGATAACAAATAAAGGAAAAAAAATAATGTCAGAAAGAATCCAAAAAATTTTGAGAGAATGGGGAATCGCCTCCCGTCGAGAAGCAGAAACCATGATTACCGAAGGAAGAGTTAAAGTCAATGGTGTTGTAACTCAATTAGGAGATAAAGCAAATGCCGTTAAAGATAAAATAGAAGTTGATGGTAAAATATTAAGTAATGATTATCGTCCTCGATTAATTTACTTTTTGTTAAATAAACCGAAAGGATACATTAGTACTTGTGAAGATCCTCAAGGAAGAAAAACTGTCATGGATTTATTGCCTCCTCATCTCAAATCAGGAAAAGGAATACATCCAGTAGGCAGACTTGATCGTAATTCTACAGGTGCATTATTATTAACTAATGATGGTTCACTAACGGTTAAATTAACTCATCCTCGTTATGATCTTCCAAAAACTTATCTTGTTACTTTAGAGGGTAATATACCTAACAAGATTATACAACAATGGGCAGAAGGATTTATGTGGGAAGGAAAACAAACTTTACCCGCCGAAATTACCATTAATAAAAGAAGTGGTAATCAAACTCAGATGGAAATAATATTACGAGAAGGACGTTATCGTCAAATTCGCAGAATTGCAGAATTATTCGGTTATCCTGTAGTTAGTTTACATCGAAAAGCCATTGGGACAATTAAAATTGCCTCTTTATCTTCAGGTAAATATCGCACTTTAACCATTCCAGAAATGTATGATTTAAAAAAAACTATTAGAGAAATGTCAAAAAATTAAATGATTGAAAAAAAAGGTAAATTTAACCATGAAATTTTTAAAAAAAAGTAAAGAAGAGATTATCGATTATGATGAAATTAGACAACAACAATTAGAGTTAATTAGTGTTGAACTTAAACAGGCTAGAATAGATAAAAATCTCGATAAAAATGTAATATCTAATCAATTACATACTCCTGTTAGTATCATTAATGCCCTTGAATCTGCTGACTTACAACATCTACCTGAGCCTTTTTTTACTAAACAATTAATTAAAAAATATGCTAATTTTCTAAAACTAGATGGAGAAGATATTAGTAATAAATTTACCTTAGAATTAAACCCTAAAATATATTATAAAAAATCTTTTACTCCATCATTTTCTTTTAAATTTAATTTCAACGTTAAGCCTCAATATTTATATTTTTTCTATTTTATTTTACTCTTGTTTTCCATAAAAAATTTAAGCAATATCTTAGAATCTTCTCAATTTAGTCAAATAAAAATACCTCAGAAACAAGTAATGGAAACCCAGATTTTGCCGAAAAAAAATCATCCTATTACCAATCCTGAAGTTATACCCATCGTAGAGAAAAAAGAAGAAAAACCACCGCAACCCACAGAATTAATTGTCAAGGTTACAGTGAAAGAAGATTCTTGGGTAAAAATCATTGTCGATGGTAAACCTGTTTTTGAAGGTATCCTCACCAAAGGATTAGAAAAACAATGGAATGGAAAACAAAAAGTTATTATTCGCGCAGGTAATGCTGGAGGATTAGTTGTTACTGTTAATGACGAAAAACCCAAAGAATTAGGTAAATCAGGACAAGTCACTAATGCTACTTTCGAGTTACCAATGAGATCCTAAATAATGTAATAAAACACCTAATTAATGTTAGTAAAATCAGCTTATATTCATATCCCATTTTGTAAAAGAAGATGCTTTTATTGTGACTTTCCTATTACTGTTTTAGGTGATAATAGCGGTAATAATTATTCTCCTTGGCAACAAGAATATGTAAATTTTTTATGTCAAGAAATTATAGCAACTCCTCAAGAAAATACCCTTGATTTAGACACAATTTTTTTTGGTGGTGGCACTCCATCTTTATTAGCAATAGAAGGGTTAGAGTTCATTTTATCGACTTTACATCAACATTTTAATATTAGCAAAAATGCTGAAATTTCTTTAGAAATCGATCCTGCTACTTTTGATTTAACTAAACTTAAACAATATCAAAAATTAGGTATAAATAGAGTTAGTTTGGGTTTACAAGCCTTTCAAGATAATTTACTCGAAATTTGTGGAAGAACACACAGAATGTCGGACATAAATCAAGCTATAGATTATATTCATCAAGCAGATTTTAATAACTGGAGTTTAGACTTAATCTCTGGTTTACCTTATCAATCCCTAGATGATTGGCAAGATTCTTTAGCAAAAGCCATCGCCTTGCAACCAAAACACCTTTCTTGTTATGATTTAGTGTTAGAACCTGTTACTGCATTTGGTAAAAAATACTCTGAAGGTGATAATCCTTTACCACTAGATGAAACCGCCGCTAATATGTATTGTTTAGCTTCAGAAAAATTAAGAGAAGCAGGATATATTCACTACGAAATTTCTAACTATAGTCAAAAGGGTTATGAATGTCGTCATAATCAAGTTTACTGGCGTAACGAATTTTATCATGGTTTTGGCATGGGTGCGGCTAGTTATACTGATAATAAACGTTTTACTCGCCCTCGTACCAGAAAAGAATATTTTGCGTGGGTAAAACAATATCAGAAAAATTTAGGAAATATTGATATTAATATTACTTCTAAAAATGACCAATTATTAGAAACTTTAATGTTAGGTTTAAGGTTAAAAAAAGGTGTAAATTTATACGAAATAAAGACTAAATTTGGTCAAAATATAGAAGCACAAATTTTAGAATGTTTAAGTACTTTTTTAGATAGTAAACTCATTATATTTAACGAAAATACTCATCAATTAAGTTTAACAGATCCTGAGGGATTTTTATATTCTAATACTATATTAACAACCTTATTTACTAAACTTGAAACTATTTAAAATATAATTTACCAAGGGCTACTTATTAAGGTAAATCCAGCCCAATAAAAAGGATGAGAAAGAGTTATTTTTTTTTTAATTTCAAGACTTTCAGGTATTTTTATATTTCCATGGGGTGTGATTAAATAATTATTTTCAAAATAGATTTTTTCTTGTAATAATAAATTTTGAGCTTGACGTAAAGCCTCTGTTTTTGTCATGTTATTATCTGACGGATTTACTAACTGCTGATAAAATTCAGTTATTAATGCAAAAGTACCTAAATCACTCACACTCCATAAAGTGCCTAATGCTGAATTTACTCCTGATTGTAAAGCAATTCCCGTAAAACCTAATTGTGAACTGCGATCACCTAAAGCAGTATTACAAGCACTTAAAACTAATAAATCAGGAGGAGTTTTCCAAGGAAGATTAGACATTTTATCTAAGGTTAATTTATCATCCCATAATTGAATATAAGAATTATTAGCGTCACCTGTATTAAAATTAGCATGGGTAGCCAAATGTACAATTTGAAAGCCATTGGTTTGTAATTGACTTTCCATATTATTTAAGGTAAGATCTTCATTCAGTAAAAGTTGACTAGATTTTGAAGAAAGTTTTGCTAATTTTTGGACAATATTTTCTAACTCTAATGTTACCGCAGGTAAGGGCTCTTCATTGGGAAAATTTGATGCACCCATTGCTAAGATTTGAGCATTTTTCATCGGTTTATATTGTGCATTAATTAAATTAAAAGCAGGAATACGAGTTATGCTATATTTCTCTACTAAAAAATTGTTGCCATCATGTAAAGCTGATAATGGTAATAATCTGACTCCATTTCCAATACAAAATAATATATTATTGATATTTTCTGCGTCTAAAAATTCTTGTTGAAAAGGTTTAATAATCCAGTTATATAATTGTTGAGATTGAGTTAAATTTATGGGATTATTTATTTGATCAATTTCGATATAAAAATCATCAATAGTTTTTGTAATTTTTTCAAAAGGTGCATCATTAATATCTCTAACAATAATTTTACCTTTTTTTGTTAAATATACTAAATGTAAATATTTTTCTTCAGGTATAACCCATAAAATTGCGGAATTAGTACCTGTTTTTTCGTCCATATCTGCTAAAATGGAAGCCATTTCTAAAGAACTTTGCTTTTTAGCAATCATATTTCTTTGAAAAAAAGTCTCATACTCATTTTCTAATTTCTCCTCCATTTTTAACATTTTACTATTCAAAATAGCTTCTTGTTTGTCTTCTGGAATTAATTGGGCATTAACAGAAGATAAATTTAAAATAATTGTCAATGATATAAGAGTTAATCCTAAAAAAATAATGAATTTTCTTAATCTATAACCTAAAAGATTTCTTTTCAATGGTTTCGATAAAAATGTGATAAGTTTCATTTTAGTTTTATCGTCTTAGAAGTAATCTTACTATTATAAATTAGAAATTCAATTATTTATTTGTTTTGGTTTCTCAAAAGTAAAATAAAAGTCAATCATCAATTATCAATTACTCTTTAAACTGCCAAAAATTCTTGAATAACTCTTTGACTTAATTGACTGGTTAAACCAGAGGCAACAATACCACCTTTTTGCATAGCATAATATCTATCAGCTTGACGTACAAAATGTAAATGTTGCTCTACTAAAAGAACAGAAATACCAGTTTCTTTAATTATCTTTTTTACCGCCGCTTCAATCTCTAATATAATGGATGGTTGAATGCCCTCTGTTGGCTCATCTAATAGCAATAATTGAGGTTTTCCCATCAATGCTCTTGCGATCGCCAATTGCTGTTGTTGCCCACCGCTTAAGTCACCTCCCATGCGGTTTAACATAGTTTTCAACACAGGAAATAACTCAAAAATTTCGTCAGGAATTTGTTTTTTAACCTTTTTTGGGATGGCTTCTAAACCTAAAATTAAATTCTCTTTTACCGTTAAACGAGGTATAATATCTCTACCTTGAGGAACATAACCAATACCTAATTTAGCACGTTGATCTGTGGTAACTTTATTAATAACTTTATTTTGAAAATTTATCTCTCCCGTAGGGGATTTTAGTAACCCCATAATAGTTTTTAATAAAGTAGTTTTACCTACCCCATTTCTACCAATTAAACACACCATTTCACCGCTATTGATGCTTAAATCAACATTTCTTAAAATATGACTTTCACCGTAATAAACATTTAAACTCGATAAATTTAACATAATAGTTGATAGTTAATAATTGATAGTTAATATAGGAATCCTATTTGAGTAGGAAGAAAATAATCAGTTAATTTCCTCGAAAATTGGAAGGTTAGGGGTAAAAATTCTTACAAATGATTTAGAAATTCTATAGTTGATAATTATTAATTACTAAGAATTTCTGGAGGTAAATTCAATAATTCTAATAACTCTTGATAAACCTGATTTTCTAATTCATTGATACTGTGATTATTAATAATTTGATTACTTAATTGTAAAACTTTTAGCTTTTCTTCCTCTGTTTGTAATAATGGCACTAAATCATTTAAAGGTATTTTTTCCCCTAAGAAGTTTATTAATTCATCTTTTAACTGCAATTCATCTTCAGGAGAATCTGCAAATTGTTTACTTAAATTAGTGATAATTATATCTTGTTCTTCGGGAGTTAAATTAAAATCTGCCCAAGCTATTGTAGCCACAATGCGTACTATAATAATCTCATCTCTTTCTAAGGATGTTTCCTGCCCTAAATATACCTCTATTACACGAGGATCGTTTTGTATTTCATTCATTGTACCTTCACATAAAACAGTACCTTGATGTAATACAGTAACTTGTTTCGCTATCTGTCTAACAAATTCCATATCATGCTCAATTACGATGATAGAATGACTTTGGGCTAAAGCGAGAAGGAGATTACCCACATTTTCTGTTTCTTCATCGGTTAAACCAGCTACAGGCTCATCTACTAATAATAAATCAGGAGACTGCGCTACTAACATTCCAATTTCTAACCGTTGCTTTTCTCCGTGAGATAATAAAGAGGCTTTGAATGTCGCTTTAGCGGTTAAACCGATGGTTTCGAGCAAACTAGCAACGTTTCTTTTATCTTGTTCTGTGGGTTTATTAAACAAGGTTGAAAAGACATTTTTTGTCTTATTGGCGACTAAATCTAAATTTTCTTTTACTGTTAAGTTTAAATAGACTCTGGGAGTTTGAAATTTGCGCCCAATTCCCATTCTAGCAATTTGATGTTCACTAATTTTACGAAGATTTTTGCCTTTAAAAAAAACATTACCCTCTGTAGGTTGAACTTTACCTGTGATAACATCTAAAAAAGTAGTTTTTCCTGCACCATTAGGGCCAATAATTACTCTTAATTCACCTTTATTCATTTTAAATTTAAGATGATTTAGAGCTTTAAAACCATCAAAACTTACTGTTAAATCATCAATTTCTAATATGGTTTCACTCATTAGTTATTTATTAAGAATTATCGTTATTTTTTAATAATAAGTATTTTTTGTATAACTTTACTAATATAATTTGACGAGATAATAATTTTCAGTAAAGATTGTTACATATCTATTAATTTAAAACATTTTCAAAATTTATTTTCCTTCAATAATATTAATTTCTTCTTCGGTTAAGTCATATAATTTATATACTAATAAATCGATTTCTTTCTCTAATTCTGTTGTGTCATTATCGGGGTTTTCTTCCTTTAAATTTAAAATTTTTGTCACTAACTTTATTAAAGGTTGTTGTTTTTGATTATTAATATTTTGAGGAATAGG
>NZ_JBGSUU010000060.1:0-7943 GCF_041753295.1 Geminocystis sp. | reverse complement strand
CCTATCTCTTATCTCTTATCTCTTATCTCCTATCTCCTATCTCCTATCTCCTAATTATTAAAGATTGTTTAATTTTTTTTGCTAATTCTGTATGAAGTTGATGACTGGCTTTATAAGCTAAATAATGTGCAGTAGGAATTTTACCTAATAAACTCAAGTCACCGATTAAATCTAGTAATTTATGTCTTACGGCTTCATTATCAAATCTCAAAGGCGGATTTAACCAACCACTTTTATCGCAAACTAAGGCATTTTCTAAACTACCCCCTTTTATTAAACCAGCTTTTTGTAATTGTTCAATTTGATCTGCAAAACCAAAAGTACGAGCAGGTGCGATGGCAGTTACAAAACTTTCTCGTTGAGGATACCAACTAAACCACTGATTTTCTAACACAGAATAAGGATAATCAACACCGTAACTAAATTTTATTTCACCAGAAGGAAAGGCGACACAAAAAGCATCATCTTTTCTTACCCAAATAGCTTCATTAATAGTATCTGTTGGCGACTCAAAAGGTTTATCGGAAATATAATCAAGATTATTTACCCACTCTTGTGCCGATCCATCTAACAAAGGTATTTCATTTCCGTCAATCTCAATTTGTGCATCATCAATACCACAAGCGAGTAAAGACGCTAATAAATGCTCAACAGTTCTAATTTTAACACCTTGGTTACTTAATTCTGTCGATAAAGTAGTAGTGGCAATATAGTCAATATTCGCAGGAATAATGGGGTTATTAGGTAAATCTACCCTTACAAAATAACGCCCTTTTCCTTTTTGTGCAGGAGAAATTTTAACGGTGGTTTTTTCTCCTGAATGAAGCCCGATGCCTGATAATTGGAATGGTTTAAACATTAATTAACACTTTTAAAAAATTATTTCAGAAAAAACTTTGACTCTGTTACTTTGATTATGATAAGTTATTTCTTGAAAAAGATGTCAGGTGTCTGGTGTCAGGTGAAATGTAAACAGTGAATCTATAAAAAATTTAATTGTTAATTCTCATAATCGTTATACTGCAAACTTTATAACATTTATTTTATCTGAATTTATCATAATTACGGTAGAATAGCCAAAATTTTTAGTTAATAAATAGTTGCCAAAATTTAAAATATTAGTTATGATAGTCAATGTGTTTTGAATAAAACCTGCGGGTGTAGTTTAGTGGTAAAACCTTAGCCTTCCAAGCTAATGATGGGGGTTCGATTCCCCCCACCCGCTTATTATTTTAATGATAAAGAATAGACCTTTCGGTAAGGTATCAATAAACTAAAAATTGACATTTTTCTTGATAATTACTTCTTGTATCTCCATAATTTACTCTTCTTCAGAATTATCCATAGGAGTAATACGGTTAATTAAATTGATGAGATTATCACCTTTTTCTAAGGATGTATCTTCTACAAAACGAATTTCTGGGGTATGACGTAAACTAATTCTTTGTCCTAGACTTTTTCTTACAAAAGGGGTACAGGCTTTTAATCCTTCCATAGTTTCGTTTTTAGCTGCTTGAGTACCATAAATACTTACAAAAACTTTAGCGTGTTGTAAATCTCCTGATATTTCTACTTCAGTAATACTAACTAAGCCAGATCCTACTCTATCATCTTTAATACCGTTGATCAGCATTTGACTGATTTCTTTTTTAATTAAAGACGATACTTTCTCTACACGACGACTATTTGCCATTTTTTTCTACAATAAAACTAAAAATAATATTTAATATCTAAAATAAGATGTCCATTATACAGGATTTACGCCTAACATAGCTTTGAGGGTAAAATAAAGGAAAGAAAAACTACCAATAATTAAGGTTAATATTACTGTGGCGGTGACAGGATTTTTAAATAATGGTTGAATTTGTTGCCATAAAAAAAAGAAAATACCGAAGATTAAACTTACCATATAACGAGGATAGCGCAAGACATTTTCCCAAAAACCTTCAAATTCCATAGTGAATAAATCCTTATCTTTAATAATTAAAATAGTTTAGCAGTTATTTTCAATTTTTAACTGATGTTAACCTTCTACAAAAATGTAACTTATTTATATCTTTTTAAAATTATTTAATGCATGACTCCTCAGAGTAAAATGAATCATTTTGTCTTTGAGGAGTCATGCATTTTAATTGAAATAAAAAATTCCAATTATTAGTATCACCCATTAGAAAACGGGTCGAAGAAATATTAACACAAACAACAAGATTTGAGATTAGCTCAAAGGAAAAAACACCATCTCTAATTCATTAAGGTAGCATTCATTGTGCATCTTCAGATTCCTTCACTTCGGGTAAGATTGAGACAGATGAGGAGTCAATTCCTTTGGTTGCATAACCCTCTCAACGCCTAGAAATTCTTTGAGTTTTTGTTTCATTTGGTCATTTTAACTTGATTAATTCCTCTTTAATAGGTCTTTTTCCCCAAGGCTTTAAAACTGAGATACCTATAACGCAGATGAGAAAAACAACTTGAATCGCCGATCCTATCAAAACCCCTTCAGCATCGAAAGAATAGATAGAGTTGTGGAAAGACTGCAATCCTTCTTCTGACGAAATATTTTCAGCAGTATTTGCCCAAGGGAAGAGCCAAAAAGTCCCAAAAATAATTAATCCCGTTGTCAAAATCCATTTTGTAATCACCCAATAAAATTTAGTAAATCCATAATTAGTCATCCAACAAAGAAACGTGGCTGTAAGAACTGAACCGATCGCAGAAGGAATAACAACATAGTCATCAAGGAGATTAATTGCATAATTGAGAGCGTAAAGAGCTTGTGCGTTAGTTGAGTTCGTATTCCTTAAAGACAAAAGAAACATACTAAGGACAGTTCCTGTCCAAAGAGCAGCAAAACTAATATGTGCCGACAATAACCAGTTTTTTGCTTTGATACTTAACTTGGGCATTTTTTTCCTCTCTCGAATAATTATTTAACATATTGATAGTTAATATATTAAATAATTGTCTGCCTGTCAATCCTTAAGTGATCAAATTTTTAGGTTAGATTCTGGACGATCCGATCCAATATCTTCGTAACCATCTCCTGATCTGCTCTTGAGATATTTTTAGTAGCTTTCTCAATCGTTGCTGCTCCGATAGGTGGTAAAACCTTCATAAGTTGTTTCCCCTCTTCTGTAAGCCAAATTTGCACAACTCGACGATCACTTAGGTTGCGCTCTCTTATAACTAGTTGACGCTCTTCCATTCGATCAACTACTCCAGTTAACGTTGCTCCCAATTGCTTTAGTTTATTTGCTATGCCAGTCGTTGAAAGCCCATCTTCTTCCCAGAGACAACATAAAACCAAATAGTGAAATGGAGTTAATCCATAAGGTTCAAGTCTTTCCAAGAAATCTCGATACATTAATTGAGATACAAGTTTAAGCTTATAACCCAAATTATAAGGAGCAAGAACATACTGCCATTGTTGAAGGAAATCAGTGTCTGAGAATGAACTAGGCATTGGGATATAAGTAAAAATATTGTATTAACTATTTTAACCACTACCTATTTAAAAAAACGTAAAATATTACTAATGTTTGTTAGGATTCTCCAGAAAACATCAATAAATGAGTTACAAATAATTAAGGCTGCGTAACGTCTAGTTTTTAAATATATTTCTTGCAAATAAGCGGACAAGAAAAGTATCATAGGTAAAGAAATCATTTCTTCTTTATTAAGTTGCTTATGTCTTTAGATAATACTGCCGCCATTAAAAAAAAGCTAAATTCCAGAGGTTGGCGCATGACTCCCCAACGAGAAAAAATACTTGAGGTATTTGATAACCTTCCTCAAGGAAATCATTTAAGCGCGGAAGAATTATATAAATTATTAGAAGAAGGAGGAGAAAACATTAGTTTATCCACTATTTATCGTAGTGTAAAATTAATGACAAAAATGAGAGTCCTTCGAGAGTTAGAATTAGCCGAAGGTCATAAACATTATGAGTTGAATCATCCTTATCCTCACCATCATCATCATATTGTTTGTGTTCAGTGTAATAAAACCCTTGAATTTCAAGATGATTCTATTCTTAAACATAGTCTCAAACAATGTCAAAAAGAGGATTTTCAATTAATTGATTGTCAATTAACGGTAACTACTATTTGTCAGGAAGCCATTGAAATGGGTTGGCCTTCTACTCTTCCTAGTGATTGGTGTTGTAGTCGTGCGATTGCAGATGGACAACATAAATTAAATCAATAAATTTTTTAGATAATTGATAATTGACAATACACTATAGACAATTGACAATAGTTAGTTTGATTATTTTCATAATTTTTGATTTATCATATTAGCAATAATAGAGGAGATTTTAATTTTATCATGGCGAACAATTTACCTTCCCAGCAAGAATTTACCACCATTTCACCATTACCAGAAAAACCACCTAAAATTCAAGAAATGGGTGTTGATATGCAAGGAGAAATAGATAGACTAGAAGACTTAATTCTTAGTAGCACTCATCTTCCTTTTGTGGGTAAAACTTTAATAGATGAAGATACTTTAATTTCTCAATTGGACTCTATGAGAATTAATCTTCCTGATTGTTTACAACAGGCTAATCAAATCTTACAACAAAGAGAACAAATTTTAGGAGAAGCCCAAAATTACGCTCAAAAAATTGTGGAAAATGCCCAAAGAAGAGCAGCACAATTACTAGATGAGTCAAGAATAGTACAACAAGCAGAAGGACAAGCGAATCAAATTAGACGACAAGTACAACAAGATTGTGAAACTTTACAACGAAAAACCATCGCCGATGTTGAACAAATTAGACAAAAAATTCAACAAGAAGTAGTCAAAACGAGACAACAAGCTATTATGGAAGCTGAGGATATTCAAAATGAAGCAGATCTTTACGCTGACTCAGTATTATCTAAATTAGAAAAAGATCTTAGTGATATGTTAAGGGTTGTTAGTAACGGTCGTCAACAAGTACATACCCAAAAAGTTAATCTTGTACCTCGTCAACAGGATATGACAATTGTGAAAAAAGCATCCTAGTATTTTCCTATGGAGATAACGGCATTTTGCCCTCCAAATCCAAAGCTAAAACAAAGCATTTTACTTAATTGATATTGCCTTGATTGTTGGCAAAAATTAAGTCCAAAATCTAATGGTAATAAGTTTAAATTTGGTAATAATACTTGTTTTTTTAAACTCATTAAACTTAACGCCACCGC
Source organism: Geminocystis sp. (assembly GCF_041753295.1). Taxonomy (NCBI): domain Bacteria; kingdom Bacillati; phylum Cyanobacteriota; class Cyanophyceae; order Chroococcales; family Geminocystaceae; genus Geminocystis; species Geminocystis sp. The sequence continues at coordinate 2,757 of NZ_JBGSUU010000060.1, read as the reverse complement.
CATAACACCTGAAGCACCTAATGTATGACCCGTCGCTCCCTTGGTAGAACTTACTTTGGGAGCATGACTAAATAATTCATGAATAATTTTTGCTTCTCTTTGATCATTTAGAATTGTACCTGTACCATGAGCATTAATATAATCTATATCTTTAGTTTGTAAATTAGAGCGCTTTAAACACTGTTGAATGGTTTTAATAGCGGTTTTACCATCAACACTAGGGGATGTCATTCCTTCCGCATCACAACTCATTCCCCATCCCAAAATTTCACCGTATATTTTACTTCCACGACTTTTTGCTAATTCTTCAGTTTCTAACATTAACATTGCACCTCCTTCCCCTAAAACAAATCCATCTCGATGGATAGCAAAAGGATAACACCCATTTTTGCTTAATGCTTTCATTTGGGTAAATCCTGCTATCGTTAAAGGGGTTATGGGAGTTTCTACCGCACCAACTATTACTCTTTTAGATCTTTTTTGTTTAATTAATTCATAGCCTTGTGCAATGGCTACTAACCCCGTCGCACAAGCATTGGCTGGGGAGAAAACTGAGGATAAAGTTTGAATATATTTTGCTGTAATAATACTTGGTTGACAAGGTAAGGTTTCTAACCAAGAAGGAGAAAAATGTTGAATTTCTTTTGATTTTTGCCATGATTTAGTGGATAAAAAAACTTCCCATTGACTTTGACAACCACGACTCGAACCAATCACCACGGCAGTATCATTTAATGGGGGGAAAATATTACTATCTAAACACAGATTTTTAATTAATTTAGGTGTAATATTTTCAATGGAAGAAGGTTGATCATTAATTAATCCTAATGGTAAAGGAGGAAAATAGTTAAAGGGTTGACTAAATTTGATGCCAGACATCCCGTTAATAATTCCTTTCCAAGTCAAATTTATATCTCCTAAACAGGAAATTAGACTAATACCTGTCACAACTACTTTAACCATCAAAAATAATTAACTACTATTTTCCTTTCTTTTTAGTTACAAAGATAAATATTATTTCCCTTTACTATTATTTATTTTGTTTCAAATTTTCAGCACCAGCTACAACTTCCGCACTTTCAATGCGATCGCCTTGTTTAATTTGATTAACGACATCCATCCCTTCAGTAACTTTACCAAAAACAGCATAACTACCATCAAGGAAAGGAAGATCAGCTAAAGTAAAATAAAACTGAGAAGAAGCAGAATCAGGAGCTTGAGATCGTGCCATGGCGATAACACCATAATCATGTTTTAGTTGTGGTGCAGTGGTAATAGTTGTACCATAAACAATATCAGGTATCTGAGGATCTTTTTTGGTTTCGTCATATTCTGGGCGAATTTCTAAAGGAATATAACGTTGAGCTTTTGTTACAGGATCACTATAACCGCCAGTACCTAAATTCGTTACAGGAAAATTAGGATTTTTACCTTGAGGATCTCCACCTTGTACTACAAAAGGAGTGGGATCTTTAACAACTCGGTGAAATACTAAACCATTATAAATTCCTTTTTGTACCAAATCAACAAAATTACCCGCCGTAATAGGGGCATTATCACCGTCAACCTCAATAGTAACAGATTGACCATTAACTTTCATTACAACCGTAGCTTTGCCTTCTAATGTGGGTAAATTCATTGTGTTATTAATATTTTTAATTTCAGTAGGTTTTTCTGGGTTGACAGTTTCTTGAGTTGTTGTAGTTGTAGTTGAACTAGAATTAGAATCTAATTTTTCACATCCTGCCAAACTAATAGTTGTCAAAAGAAACAAAATCAAAAAAATATTGAGATGATTAGAAATTTTCATAAATTTTAACTGATCTTTTCTAGCATTGTTAATTGTTAATAGTTTAAAGTCCTTCTAAAGGTACAGTCAGAAAACGAGCTAATTCAGCCCCTTGGTTTTCTAATTTAGCAAGGGAAATGGGTTCACCCACAGGGGTTAACGGAATATCTCTTTTAGGCTTAACTCTTAAGTATAAAGTTCTTCTGGGATTTAAACCTTCTTTAATTTCTGCTCTAATAGCTTGAATATCGTCTAAATTATAAACTAATTCAATGCGGCGATTTTTACCGAGAAATCCGAAACGAAAAATAGTTACGTTACCTTTTTCTTTATCAAACTCGTTATAACCACCACCAACATTGAGGAAAACCATTAACCATAAATATAAGGCAAGTAAAACCCCAGCCACACCATAAAAAGTTAAAGCGATACCTTGAGGTACAAATTGAAGTGTTGAGGTATCACTCACAATTAGTAAATTAGTATGTAAATAACTAGATAAACCTGCTAATAAAAAACCAATGCCACCGATGGAAACTACTATTGCCCACCATAAATTGCTAAAACGTCTTGAACCAGTAATATTTTGTCGTAAAATGAAATTGTTTGTTTCCATTATTAATTTATAAAATTATTGTTATACCTTAACAAAATTAAATTTTAACCAAAAATCTAACTACATGAATTATTATTCTCTCAGAAGAATTATTGCTATTATTGTTAATAAACAATTAAACTGCATTTTTTTAGCTTCTGTTGTGAGAAGCCTTAGGTTATATTTTTGGCTAAAAAACCGCCTATAAGGAGATTTCCCTTTATCAATTATTAAATTGGCGTTGCTGAATTAAGGTATGATTTTTAGATAAAGGGGTCAAATTATCAAAAATAAAAAAATGATACAATGTCCAGAGTGCGGGTCTAAACATATTCACAAAAATGGAATTAAAAAAGGAAAGCAAAATCATCTT
>NZ_JBGSUU010000059.1:0-15533 GCF_041753295.1 Geminocystis sp. | reverse complement strand
TAAGACTGGATCTATTTTTTGACACCAGCGATTAAAACATGGTGGCATTGATGAAGATGTTGTTTCTTTCATTTTGACCTAAAAACGTTATAATACAAAAATTATAACCTAATTTCTTTTATCGTTTTGTTTAAGTACCGCTAGTAAAATAATGCTTACACGTCTTAAATCTTTTCTTAATAGGGTATTTCCGAGCAATTTTAAGCTCATATCCTCTGGAATATTAGTTTTCCTCATGGTTATAGGTTCGGGAGTCTTTTTTGCCCCTGCGATCGCCCAACAAATTCGAGGTACATCAGGTTCTCCTAGTGCGATTATGACGGTTAAAGGGGATCAACTTCCAGCACCTGAGCAACCTTTTGGGGGAGTTATTAACCGTAATGTCTCAGATTCTAAACCCTATTGGCAACCTCGTATTCAACCGCCTAAAGATGCCCCTAACGTCTTGTTAATTATTACCGATGATGTGGGTTTTGGTGCTCCTTCCACTTTTGGCGGTGTTATTCCTACTCCTGCTCTCGATCGAGTGGCAAATAATGGCTTAAGATATACTAACTTTCATTCTACCGCCCTTTGTTCTCCCACCAGAGCGGCTTTAATTACAGGACGCAATCATCATTCGGCAGGATTTGGTGTGGTTTCCGAAATGGCGACGGGTTATCCGGGTTATGACAGTATTATCACCAAGGATAAAGCAACGGTGGGTAAAATCCTCAAAGATAACGGTTATGTCACCTCATGGTTTGGCAAAGATCATAATACTCCTGCCTTCCAAGCTAGTCAGAATGGCCCTTTTGATCAGTGGCCTATCGGTATGGGTTTTGATTACTTTTATGGTTTTGTCGGTGGCGATACCAGTCAATGGCAACCCAACTTATTCCGTAATACTACTGCTATTGATCCTTATGTGGGTAAAAAAGATTGGAATTTGACTACGGCTATGGCGGATGATGCCATCGAATATGTTAATCGTGTCAATAGTTTAGATCCCAATCAACCCTTTTTCATCAAATATGCCCCCGGTGGCACTCATGCCCCCCACCATCCCACCAAAGAATGGGTAGATAAAATCCACAATATGCACTTATTCGATAAAGGTTGGAACGCTTTAAGAGAAGAAATTTTCGCCAATCAAAAGAAATTAGGTGTTATTCCAGCAGACGCAAAATTAACCCCTTGGCCTGATGATTTACTGAAAAAATGGGAAAATCTCACCCCTGATGAGCAAAAAATGTTTATTCGTCAAGTGGAAGTTTTTGCCGCCTTTTTAGCCTATACGGATCACGAAATTGGGCGGGTTATTCAGGCAGTGGACGATATTGGTAAACTAGAGAACACCGTTGTTATTTATATCAGTGGGGATAACGGAAATAGTGCAGAAGGTACTATGATGGGTACTCCCAACGAAGTAGCAATGTTTAACGGCATTGATGTACCTGTAGAAGTGCAACTCAAAAATTTCTATGATGTGTGGGGAAGTGATCAAACTTATGGTCACATGACTGTACCTTGGACATGGGCATTTAGTACTCCTTTTTCTTGGACAAAACAGATTGCCTCTCATTTGGGCGGTGTGCGTCAAGGTATGGCCATTTCTTACCCTAAAGTTATTAAAGACAAAGGCGGTATTCGGAATCAATTCCATCATGTGATTGATATAGTTCCCACAATCTTAGAACTAACAGGTATTCCTCAACCAAAAATTGTGGATGGTATTGAACAAAAACCCATAGAAGGAGTAAGTTTAGCCTATACCTTTGATCCTAAAAATGCTTCTTCACCATCTACCCATAAAACTCAGTATTTTGAGATGTTTGGAGATTATGCCCTTTATGATCAAGGTTGGATCGCCAGTACTAAAGTTGTGCGTCCTCCTTGGGTAACAGGAGGTGTCGGCAATCTTGATCCCGCATCATCACCATGGGAATTGTACGATTTAACTAAAGATTGGACTCAATCTAACAATATTGCCGATCAAAATCCTCAAAAACTGAAGGAATTACAGGATTTATTTTGGAGTGAAGCCAATAAATATCAAGTTTTACCCCTTGATGGTTCTGTAACACCTCGTTTAATTACCCCTCGCCCTAGTCTTACGGCAGAACGTAATGTGTTTACCTATCGAGGAGAGTTAACAGGCATACCCAACGGTGATGCACCAAATGTTTTAAACACCTCCTATAACTTTAAAGCCGAAGTCGAAATTCCTCAAAACGGAGGAGAGGGGATGATTGCCACTCAAGGAGGACGTTTTGGCGGTTATGGTTTTTATCTGCTCAAAGGAAAACCTGTTTTTGTCTGGAATTTAGTGGACTTAGAAAGAATCCGTTGGGAAGGACAACAACCCATATCTTCGGGTAAACATACCGTAGAATTTGACTTTAAATATGATGGTTTAGGCATGGGTACTCTTGCTTTCAATGATTTAAGTGGTATTGGACGCAGTGGTACTGGAGTTCTCAAAGTTGATGGTAACGTGGTGGCTACCCAAAAAATGCCGAAAACCTTACCTCTTATTTTGCAATGGGATGAAAACTTCGATGTTGGCGCTGATACGGGTACACCTGTTGATGATGCCGATTATCAAGTACCTTTCCAATTTAACGGTAATCTCGATAAGTTGACTTTGACGATCGATCATCCTCAATTAAGCCCTCAAGATATTGAGAAACTACAACAAGCCCAGAGAAATAATAAAGTTTCTGAATAGTTTAGCTCTTAATCGCCCCCTTAATCCCCCAAGTTTGGGGGAAATAACGATTGAACTCCCCCAGATTTGGGGGTTGGGGGGCTTAAACTTAAAGGATCAACTAACCATAGTTACAACATATTTAATTAAAAATTGAAAAATCATGAACAAAAAATCTCTTTCTGCTTTATTTACCGTTAGTATGCTTACCTTGACTGTTTCTGTGGGTAATCTGATTACTAATAAATCTGTGGAGGCAAAACCAGCCCCAGAAACCAAAGAAGTTTCTGATCCCGTACAACTGCTTTTCGTGCAAAATTCTGTCAAAGGTAGTTATGACGGTAAAAGATTAAATCTTAATGGAGTGGGTTCGACTATCTTTTTTAGCGATCGCCCAGAACGTATTTCAGGTCATGTACAAAATGTCGAATTTATCCGTCATTGGGATAAAGGCTCAGATAATTTTGCTTCTAATCCTCCTAACGCTACATTATCGATTTTTGGTGAAAAAGGTGTTAATAGCGTAGTAATTGAATTAACTAATCCTGAGTTAGAAAATAATAATCTTTCTTATCAAGTGAAGGTTTTACAAGGAGAATTACCTGCTAACTTCCAAGAATCTTCTTTATTTATCGACATTTTAGGACGTTGGCGTATGTATGGAGCAGGTGTTGCGGCCGGAGCCGCCATGGCTGGTGCTGATAGTTATTATTATCACCCTCCTGTGGTTGTTGCTCCTATAGCTCCAGTTTATACACCACCTGTCTATGTTGCCCCCCGTCCCATAGTAGTTTATTAAATACTTTTGTATAAATCACCAGAAAACTCTTTGGGTTCTTCTGTTTGCTTCTTTGCACCTTTGCGAGAAACAAATAATACTGTATTTGTACGAAAGACTTTATCCATCATGAAAATTAAATTATCTCTGTTACTATGCCTACTCTTTTTATTACCCTGTTACAGTGCATTCTCACTACCCACAAACAATAACACCATGACACAATCTATGAACAATATCAGCGAACAAGAAGCCTACGAAATTGCCATTGAGGCTTATCATTATCTATATCCCCTAATCATGATGGATATTTCTCGAAAAGTATTTACTAACTATCCATCAGGGGAAAAACCCGGATTTGGTCCGATGAACGAATTTACGAGTTTACGACAATTTCCACCTGCCGATTTACGAGTGGTAGTACGTCCTAATTTTGATACCCTTTATACTGTAGCATGGGTTGATCTTACAAAAGAACCAATGATTGTCTCCACCCCCGACACTCAAGGACGTTATTACCTTTTGCCCATGTTAGATATGTGGACGGATGTATTTGCTGTACCGGGTAAACGTACCAGTGGCACTCAAGCTCAAAATTACGCCATTGTACCTCAAGGATGGCATGGAGAATTACCCCAAGGAGTGGCAAAAATCGAATCTCCTACCCCTTATTTTTGGATTATCCTACGCATTCAAACCAATGGGGAGGAAGATTATCCAGCCGTCAATAAGTTACAGGATGAGTTTAAGTTGATTCCTCTTTCTCAATGGGGTAAAACCGTTAAACCTGCGGAAGCGGTTATCGATCGCACTGTGGATATGAAAACCGATCCCCTGACTCAAGTCAATACCATGTCACCAGAAAAATATTTTAGCTACGGTGCAGAACTGATGAAGTTACATCCTCCTCACATCACCGATTGGTCAACTTTAGCTCGTTTAGAGCGTATTGGTATTAAAGTAGGGGAAGATTTTGACTTTAATAATGCCACTCCTGCGGTGCAAACAGGATTACAACGGGCTGTGGTGGATGGCTTAAAAGTTATGCAGGAAAAAATCCCTACCCTCGCCCCTGTTATCAATGGTTGGCAAATGAATACTAATTCTATGGGAGTGTATGGTAATTATTATCTCAAAAGGGCGATCGTTGCTATGGTGGGATTAGGGGCAAATCAACCTGAAGATGCTATTTATCCTATGAATGTTTTTGATGCCAATGGTAAACCCATGGAAGGTAAAAATAATTATGTATTGCACTTTGATAAAGATGAGCTTCCTCCCGTAGAGGCTTTTTGGTCGATTACCATGTATGATGCAGAGGGTTTTCAAGTAGCGAATAAGCTTGATCGTTTTGCTATCGGCGACCGAGATACTTTAACATATAACTCCGATGGTTCACTTGATATATATATTCAACACGAATCTCCTGAACATAACAAAGTATCTAACTGGTTGCCTTCTCCTGCGGAGGGTGTATTAGGAGTAACAATGCGTTTATATGCCCCAAAACCATCGGCTCTTAATGGGATTTGGAATCCTCCTGCTGTAAAACAAGTAGATTAGATCTTAATCAATCTTGTATAAGTACTTAAAAGGATCATGGAACATTTAGAAAGTGGATTAGGATTTCTTATTGCATTTCTCAAATTTTTATTAGAGGCCATTGCTGTTTTTTGCATTCTTTTAGGCATATTAAAAACTGGACAATTAGTTTATAGGTCTAAGTTTAATCGTAATAAAACTTGTTTCACAGAAATTCGACTGGAATTTGGAATGTGGCTTGTATTAGCATTAGAGTTTCAGTTAGGGGCGGATATTGTTGCTACCTCCTTAAGTTCAACCTTTGATTCTTTAGGAAAATTAGGAATTGTTGCCCTAATACGAACTTTTCTTAATTATTTTCTTACTAAAGAATTAGAATCTCAAGGAAATGCAAAAGAAAAATAAATCATAAACTCTAAATGACTTTACCGATCATTGGCTTCATTAAGGTGTTAATTAAATCTTTCAAATTTTTAATTCTATGTTGTTATTCAAAAAATCTTTTATTTTTCTATTGACAGTAACCAGTATTTGTTCTCCTTTAAAGGCGATCGCGCTCACTCCTGAACCAGAAAAAGACGAGCTATTTACTTCTAATGGCTGTGATTGTGCAGAGGATTTAAGAGGAAATTATTTTCAAGAATCAGAGCTTAAAGAACCAAATTTAGATATTTTTAATGTTGATAAATTTAATCAAAATACTAATAATTTATTTCCTCAAATTCAAGCCCAAAATTCGGAAGTTAATATCACAAATGATCTTAATAAATGGCGTTTCCAATTTCAACCCTATGTAACAGTGCCTATAACTACTTACGGCACAGCTACCGCTAGGGGTAGAAGCGTTGATTATGATCTGGATTTAGGGCAAGTGTTAGATTCTTTGAACTTTACTGCCAGTGCGAGAGTAGAAGCATGGAAAGGAAGATTAGGTTTTATTTTTGATGGTTATTACGTTAATTTGGGTGATACGGTTAACTTAAGTAAACAAGTCAGTCGCAATCCTTCCGCTTTAAATTCCTTAAATTATTTAATGAGTAAAGGTACAAATACGAGGGTAACAGAATTAGTTAATAATCTTGAGCAAAAAATTGAGATAGCAAAACAAAATGAACAGTTAAAAAAAGATGAAATTACCCAAGAAATAGAGACAAAAATTGAAGATTTAAAATTTACTATTAATGAAGATTTAGAAAGATTAAAAACTGTCGATATAAAAGTAGAAGAAATAAGAAATAATTTACCGAATTTTGTCGATTCTCGTAATGGTGATTTGAATTTTAAAGACTTAGAAAACCTCAAATTAACTCCTGAAGGTTTTAAGGAATTATTGGCACTAAATATCAAAGATTTTCCTAAAATTCAAGACTTAGAAGAGTTAAATAAAAGAATTGAAGAGACGAGAGTTAGAGAAGTTTTATCTTCTATTCCTGAAATTCAACAAAAATTGACAGAAACTCGTGAGACGATACGGCAGGGTATCGAAACTGTTATTGAAGAAAGAAAAATTGAAGATACAGAAAAGCTACAAGCATTACAAAAAGAATTAGAAGAAGCTAGAATTTTAATCGATCAAGAATTGGCTAAAATTGAACAAACAAAGGATTTTATCGAAAATCGCTCTCCCCAAAATTTAGATATAAGTAGTAATACAAATTTGAGTTTTCAACAGGGAATTTATGACTTTGCCGTAAGTTATCATTTTGGCGAAATTCCTAATTATCGATTACCTGAAAAACCATCAGGGCGTAATTATCCCATTCTCTGGTTTCAACCCATAGCAGGAATGAGACTAAATAACATCAGTATCAATATCGAAGAAACCATTAATGTTGTCGCTACTAGCACTTTAGTTAATTTTAATGGTAGTTTTCAAAATAACTACGGACAGACTCGCACTTGGCTTGAACCGATGATTGGTGCTAAGTTGGGAATGCAATTGAGCGATCGCATTGGGCTATGGTTAAGGGGGGATGCGTCAGGATTCGGATTAGCAGGAGAAACGGATATGAGTTGGAATGTCTTATTTGGTACGGATGTATGGATAGGATACAACACAGCTTTACAATTAGGCTATCGTTTCTATGAAATTGATTACTCTTGGGGTAGTGGTAATAATGCCTTCGGATTTAAAGAAAGTTTTAATGGACCATTTTTGTCAGCAACTTTTCATTTTTAATGATCATTAATAACTCAATACTGCTGGGTTAAGCCCCCTGTTAAACTTGGTAGAAGTCCCCAGTATTGGGGATTTAGGGGCGAACAAAATAACTTAAGCGACTAACCGAAGAGTATTGATTAACAACTGGTTAAATTACTTAAATAAGTAGAATTTTTTTTGCAAATGTCAAACTTATTTCAACATAAAAAGATATTTAGTTTTTTATATTACTTTATTATTAGTATTAGCTTAATTTTACTCATTAAAATTGCTTTGAATAATCAAGTAAATTCATCGTCAACACAACTCCAAGGAAATCTATTAATTTGGCATTCTACAGAGGGAAAAGTTGCCAATATGTTCATTAATGCTGTAGAACAATTTAAAGAATTAAAGCCAGAAGTTAATATTCTTATTCAATCAATTCCAAAGCAAAAAAATCCCTCTTTTTTTATTGAAAAATCCGAAGCAGGTTTTGGTTCAAGTGCTTTAATTATTGATGCAAAAAATCTTACTGAATTACTCGAAAAAAGATTAATTAATCCTATCGATTCCGAATTTATTAATACTTCTATTTTTTCTTCCTCTACCTTAAATCAAGTACGTTATCAAGGAAAAATTCATGGTATTCCATTAGGTTCAAATACAAGGATTCTTTGTTATAATAAAGCAAAATTAGATGCTACAAATGATCCCATTTTAAGCACTCCACCAACGGATTTAGACGGATTAATTCAAAGGGCAATAAAAGGTTATACTCTGGGTTTAGTTTCCTCTTTTGAAGATACTTTTTGGGGTATGGGTACTTTTGGTGGTAAATTATTTAATGAATTAGACTTACTTGAACCTAATCTTGATGGATGGATAAAATGGCTTGATTGGCTCAAGAATGCTTCTGTACAACCTAATGTTATTTTTAGTCGAAATCGTGATATTCTTCATAATGCTTTTAGTGAAAGTAAATTAGCTTATTATGTTTGTGAATCAACAGAAATTCTCGATTTCACTGACAGTTTAGGTGATAATTTTCGAGTTGCTTTATTACCTCAAGGGCAAGGAGGAAAAGCTACTCCTTTAATTTATACCAAAGTGATGGTATTCAATCATAGTAACACAGAGAATGAAAACCATTTAGGATTAGCTTTTGCTAAATTTATCACTAATCCTGAGCAACAATTAGCTGGAATTATCAAAACTCAGAGTTTTATCCCTACTAATCGTAACGTCAATCCTAACGTTGCTTTACTGCCTATTGAATCCGTCTTATTAAAACAAGCTGAGTCGGCGGTGGCTATTCCTTTTAATAACTTACAACAAATTTTATCAATTTTTGAACAAGGAGAAATTCTCTATCAACAAGCCTTTGCTGGGGAAATTTCTACTGTTAAAGCGGCGGAAGAATTAACATTATTATTGAATACTTTTAACAATTGAAAAACATACTTTTATGGAAAATAAAGTTATAACTTTTTCTGATATTGTTCTTAAACAATCAATTTTTTTAAGTCGTTTAGATATTTTAATTCAGTCATTAATTATAGTCTTTATTGTTATTATATCTTGGTTATTATCTAAGGTGTTATGGCATTGGCTACAGCAGAAAAATCCTCAATTTACTACTTTTATTTGGCGAGATGAAAAACTCGAACCTCATGAGTATATTGCCTTATTTTTACAAACTATTGACTTTCCTTTAATTACTTTAATTTTACTTAATATAACGGAGGCTTTTTTTTATAGTCAAAATTGGACAATAGGATTAATAAAATTAGGGGAGAAAATAGTAGTAGTTTATTTAATTTTAAGATGCTTATTAGCATTTTTATATGGTACTTTTCCTTTAAATATTATTCGAGAATATCAATGGAAAATATTTTATCCTTTATTTACCTTATTTGTGTTAAGAAAAATCCTAGATCTAGGAGGAAATTTTGAAGAATTTTCTCAGATAGTTTTAATCAAATTATTTAATAATCCTGTTACTTTTCAATCTGTATTTGCTCTATTTATAGGCTTATATTTTTGGCTAGTAATTGTTACCCTATTAGAAAAATTATTAATAATATTTATTAAACCTAAAACTGCTTCAGATAAAGGAGAAATTCAAGCAAGTATCTTATTATTACGTTATTTTTTAATTACTTTAGGAATTGTGTTAATTTTAGGTTATATTGGAGTGGATGGTAGGGCTGTAACTGCTATAAGTGGCGGTTTATCTGTGGGTATAGGCTTTGCTTTAAAAGAAGTTATTAGCAATTTTGTCAGTGGTATTATCTTATTATTTGAAAAAGTATTAAAACCGGGAGATATTATTAGTATTGAAGGGCAAACCTGTGAAGTAAAAGAATTAGGTATTAGGGCAACTACCGTAAGAATGACAATAGATAACTCAGAAAAAATTATCCCTAATCAAACTTTTTTTACGGAAGATTTAACTACTTATACTGGTAGTAATAATCTCGTTTATTGTTCTGTTTTAGTTGGTGTGGGCTATGATTCTAAACCCGAAGAAGTGATCAATTTATTATTAGAAATTGCCTACAATAACAAAAGGGTATTAAAAAGTCCTTCTCCCATCGCTTTTTTTCTTAATTTTGGTGATTCTACCTTAAATTTTGAACTAAAATTCTGGTTAGATGATGTTAATATAAGAAAAGGAGTTATTAGCGAATTAAACTGTAAAATTTTAAAAGAATTTACTAATAATCATATAGAAATTCCTTATCCCCAAACAGATATTCATATAAGATAAAATATTAAGAAAAGTTAATTTTTTATTATAGTTTAAATAAGTTTGATTATAATAAATAAAATAAGTAAAAAAGGAGAATATAATGTTAATAAATTATATTGATAAAGCTATGGACATAGCCGTTTATGAAATAGTAGAAGATGATCATAGTTATTGGGGCGAAATTCCTAATCTTCAAGGAGTGTGGGCTAATCATGAAACTTTAGAAGGTTGTAGAAGTGAATTAAAAGAAGCATTAAGTGATTGGATTGCTTTGCGTTTAAAATTAGGCTTAGAAATACCCATTATTAATGGTATAAATCTTAACGAAATTAATCAACCACTTATTTCTGTGTAAAAATCATGATAAATTATGCCAAAATTAACACCTGTTTCTTGGAAAGAATTAGTTACAAAGTTAAATGAATTAGGTTTTGAAGGTCCATTTTCAGGAGGCAAACATCCACAAATGTGCAGAGGAAATGTTACCTTAATTATCCCAAATCCCATAAAAAAGAAATTAGTATCCGATTATTGCAAAGAATATTACGTCAAGCTAATATATCTCGTGAAGAATGGTTACATTAATGTATAAAGATAATAAATCTTATTAATTAAAAGGTAATAGAAAATATAGTTTTAAAATTAACTATAAATAATCGATTTTCAATGTAAAAAAAAATCTTAAATAATCATCAAAAAAATGTTCATCAAAAAAATGTCAAAATTTTCTTTATTCGTATTGGGATTAACTTCAACTTTTTTAACTTCATTACCAGTAAAAGCAGCAGAAAAATTATTATTTACTTATGGACCTATTGAGCTATCAGTCAAAGTAGAATCCTTAGAATTATTCGCCAAAGATGGGACAATTAATGAAGATTTAGGACAATATTTAAACAGAATTAGTCCCAAAGATCAAGCTATATTTAGAGAGTCTTTAACGAAAAAAATTGACATTGATGGTGTGAAAGTTTCTCGCTTTTTTAATACGGAAATGGGAGAAAGTATTTTGTTGCGTTTAGGAAAAGGGATTACTCTGGAAGGAGGCAAAAATGGCGGTATCGCTTTACGAGGTGCAATCATACAATCAGCTTTAGATCCATCAGGGTTAACATTACTTAATGTTTTGAAGAAATACCCCACAGACTTACAAATCCAAGGGGAGTTGGTTGTTGGTGCAGCAGAATATGGTAAAAAAGTAATTAAAGCTACAGAAACTTTAGTCAAAGAAATGCGTACTTGGACAGCAGAAGAGGCCACAACTGATCCAGCGACGGATTATAACAAATTAGCTGATATTCGTAAAGCAGGGCCATATCAAATTAAAAAAGAAAAATGGCAGTTAACGGATAAGAGCCGTAACCGTAGTTTTTATGTGAATGTTTTTGTACCTCAAGGTGTAACAAATAATATACCAGTGATTGTATTTTCTCATGGATTAGGAGCAAGTCCTGATGATTACGACGATACTTTGAATCATCTCGCTTCTAACGGATTTTTAGTAGCCGCACCTCAACATATTGGTAGCGATACTACTTACTTTAAAGAAATGTTTGAAGGGTTGAATAAAAATATATTTGATCGGGATGAATTTATCAACCGCCCAAAAGATTTGAGTTTTGTGATTGATGAACTAGAAAGACGTAATCAAGGAGAGTTTCAAGGTAAACTTAATCTCAAAAATGTAGGAGTTTCAGGACATTCCTTCGGAGGTTATACGGTGTTAGCTGTTGCTGGAGCAACCATTGATTTTGATTATTTACAACAGTCTTGCGATCGCCTTTATGGTGGTTTAAATGCCGCAATCTTACTACAATGTAGAGCTTTAGAATTACCTAGAGAAGATTATAACTTCAGAGATCCTCGTGTAAGTGCAGTATTTGCAGGAAATCCCGTTAATCGCTTTATTTTTGGTGAAAAAGGTATTAGTAAAATTACGATTCCTATTATGCTAGGTTCAGGAAGTGACGATCCAGCAACTCCTCCAGCCTTTGAACAAGTCGTACCTTTCACATGGTTGAATACCCCCAATAAATATTGGGCATTAATTGAAGGACAAGCCCATGTTAATTTTAACGAAATCGATGGCGGAATAAAAGAAGCACTTGACTCTACCCTTAATTTGACTTTTCCTCCTCAAGATTTAATTAGTGCCTACGTCAAGGGAATTTCATTAGCTTTCTTTGAAATTCATCTTAATAACAATCAAAATTATCGCCCTTATTTACAGTCTTCTTATGCAGAATATCTCAGTGCAAATAACGAGTTTAAATTGAGTTTTATTAGTGCTAATTCTAGTGATAAATTAAAAGCTGAAATAGAAAAATTTAGATCAGAAAATAACATCAAATAAATTAAATAATTAATTGTACCTATTAATATAGCAATCCTAAATAATTCCTAGCAAAATAAGCATTACAAATTCAAAGGTAAGGGGCTTAAGTCTCTTGTTAAATAATAGGTAAAAAATTATTTGCTATCTTTAAATATTTCACAAATCCTAAAGGGATTGCTATACTATTTTTACTGACTTTAGATATTGATTAAAAAGTGAATTAAAGAATAATGAGTCAAAAATTAAGTTTAGGTACAAGACTATTTTTATCCCATTTAGCGGTGATGATGGTAGGTTTAGTCACTTTTATTTTTATCGCTAAATTTTCTTCTCCCCAATTTTTTGTATTACGATTAGAACAATTAGAAAAAAAAGGTTTTATGACCGTCAGATCTGCTAAAACTTATTTATTAGACGGTTTTGAAACAGCATGGAATCGTAGTGCTTTTTGGTCATTAATTGTAGGCGGTGGTGCGGCAGGATTCTTAAGTTATTATGCTAGTCAAAAAATAATGCAACCTTTAGAAACCATGAAGGATATAACCCAAAATTTTGCGAGAGGAGATTGGGGAGAAAGAATGCCTGAAAGTGAAATCCCAGAATTAACTCAATTTAGCATTAGTTTTAATCGCATGGCTAGTGACTTAGAAGACGTGGAAAAAAGAAGACGTGAATTAATTACTGACTTAACCCATGAATTACGCACTCCTTTAACCGTAGTTAGAGGTTATTTAGAAGAATTAGCCGCCGGAGAGATACAACCAACCTCGGAATTATATTTAAGTTTAGTGGGAGAAACCCGAAGATTAGAGCGTTTAACCCGTGATTTACAGGAATTATCCCAAGCCGAAGCCGGTTATATGTCTATTGATTTAAAATCCTTAGATTTACTCCCTTTATTAACCTCTTTAGTAAGCAGATTTGCAGATCAACTTTTAGAAGATGGTCCTATTTTAACCTTAGATTGTCCTCCTACTCTACCTTTAGTTATGGCGGATAAAGATCGCACACAACAAATATTAGTTAATTTATTAGGTAATGCCATTCGTTATACTCAAACTGGTTCAATTATCCTCAAAGCTGAAGTTAAAAGTCCTTATTTATGGTTAAACGTAATTGATACGGGAGTTGGTATTTCTGAAGAAGATTTACCCCATGTGTTTGAAAGATTTTGGAGAGCTGATCCTTCTCGTTCGAGTTACTCTGGAGGTAGTGGTATCGGACTAGCTATCGCTAAAAGATTAGTAGAATTACAAGGGGGGAAAATAGAGGTAGAAAGCAAACTTAAAAAAGGTACAACTTTCCGATTTTACCTGCCCCTTGCTAATAAGTAATAAGTAATAGACATATTATCTAATAATCATGGTTAAATGTCAATCATGAAGGAGGATAATTTTGCCATGTTTTAATACCAGCTTTTAAACCAGCCCACAAACTACGACTTTGTTTATGAGCATTTTCTACTTGTTTTTTAGCGGTAACTATACTAAGATCAATCTGTTTAACTGTACCTGAAGCACTTTTAACTCCTTCTTTTACCTCTTCACTTAACTCTGTCAATTCCATGTTCGTAGCTTTTATCGCTTCAAGAGTATTAGGAAATTCACGATTTAAAGTATCAAATAATTTTTCAGCACTATTCGCCGCTCGACTCAACTCTTTAGCCACAGGAATTAAAGTAATTAAGACGGCAGTTAAACTAACAGCTACTAAACAAAGGGAGAATCCTAACCAAAAAAAAGGTTCACTCATAACATTTCTTTACCCTTGATTTAGATCATTTTGACTAGCTTCAATTCCAGCGGATATAGCCACTTTTAGGCGATTAAGAGTATTATCCCATTTTTGTCGTGCTGATTCAGAAATCCGATTACTATTGATTTGTACACTAGAGGAAAAATCTTCAGCCATTTCGGGTAAGGCTTGGGCTGTTTTACGCAATACTTTACGATTTTCTTTTCCACTACTGGGAGTTAATAAAATAGTGGTGACTGTAGCTACCACACCCCCAACAATAAAGCCAACGATAAAATTACTATTTTTTTGATTTTCACTCATGAAATCTTCCTTTGTTTAACGGCAACTAAATACAATTCCTCTATTTTACTAACAATAAAGTTTAGTGAAAATAGGACAAAAGCCAAAAGATATTGAAATTGAATTTAAAATTGACATAAAATATATCAAAATAGATGTTCTATTAAATTTTTTTGTACTGATGCAAGATCTCAGTATAAATTTCTACAATTTTAACACTGATTTCCCATTGCTTTTATTTATATGAAAATTATTCGATTAATGCACGGTAAGTTACATCGAGTCAGAGTAACCGCCGCTAATGTAGATTATATTGGAAGTATCTCCATAGATCCTGATTTGATGGAAAAAGTCGGTATTTTGCCCTTAGAAGAAGTGGATATAGTAAACTTAAATAATGCTCATCGTTGGTCAACTTATGCTATTCCAGCCCTTAGAGGTAGTCGGGAAATCTGTCCTAATGGTGGTGCTGCTTTGTTATGTCAACCTGATGATATTCTCATTATTTATGCCTATGAACAATGCGATCGCCATGATATTATGATGAAAGGACATAAAGCGAAAGTATTAGTAGCTGACGAGAATAATAATATAGCTGATTTTTTCGAGCAAACTTTAACTAATAACAATGGTGAAATTGAATTTCAAGAAAGAGTTTTAGGCAATTAGGAATTAATAAAAATCTTCTATTTTCTCCTATTTCCGAAGTAATGTCAGATATTTAATTTTATCCTATAGCTTTTTTTGTAATAAATGTTTGTTCATTTTTTTTGCCTTTCGTGTGTTGACAAATATCAATCTTAAATTCAATTCTCGCTGGTAACTAAATTTTACCTGAGTTGTATTTTTTTTAACAACAGTGCATAATTTAAGTAAAAGAGACTGATATATAAATATAATCTTTCTTTTTTTACAGAATAACTTATAAGTAATATGATCGCTAGAAGATATGAAGTTATCAAAAATGTTGGTAGTGGTGGTTTTGGTGAAACCTTTTTAGCCAAAGATACTCAAATGCCTTCAGGTAAGCAGGTAGTGGTTAAACGCCTTAAACCCGTCAACGAAAATAATATTTCCATGACATTAATTCAAGGTTTATTTGAAAGAGAAGCGAAAGTATTAGAAGAATTAGGGCAAAATAGTTCACAAATTCCCAGTTTATACGCTTATTTTGTGGAAGATGATCAATTTTATTTAGTGCAAGAATATATTGAGGGAAAAAATTTAGCAGAATTAGGGGTAATTAATTGTAGTCAA
>NZ_JBGSUU010000058.1:0-10937 GCF_041753295.1 Geminocystis sp. | reverse complement strand
GTTACGAGCGATCGCTCGTCGGCTCTGGTACACAGCACGCCTCTGTGATAATTTAAGAGAGTAATAAAGATACGTGCGCGTAGCGTGCCTTCGGCATCACCTTATCTAAAAATCATACTTTAATTCAGCAACGCCACTTTTTTTATCACCCCTTCTTGATCACTAATTACGAGATAATTATTAAAAGTAGTAAACCACAGATTTTGATTATTATTTATTAGTTGATAAATAGTTGTATCTTGATATTTACTTTCAATGGGTTTTTGCTGATTATCTTTTTTTAGTTTTTGGAAAAAGTTATTAGCTTTTAGTTTATTTTTAATACCTAGAATAGCTACTACATCATAATCTACTCCTGATTCAGAAGGGGGTAAAATTGTCAGAGAAACCCCTCCTATCCAAGGTAAAATATCTTGTTGAATATCAATTTTATTGTTATTATTTTCTAAGTTATTATTAACAAAATTTTCTACATTTTCATTAATAATTTTTTGGCTAGAAATAGTCCCAAATTCTTGTAGTTTTGACCATTTTTGTGCATCAGTAGAAACAAAACTCGTCGCCATGGCAGAAGCAGGAATAAGATTATTACTACTTTTAAGAGTTAATTCACTACCTAATAAATTTTTGCCGTAAAAATAACCACCTCCAAGGGTTAATAAACTCACTGCTAATAAAGGAAAACAACCGCAACCACTTTTTTTATTTGATTTTGATGATGTCATTTTTTTTAGGGGAATAATTAATCAACAGGATTTCTCCTGATAAGTTAATTATTAACTATTAATCCTGTAGTTGGGTCAAAAATATAGCTATTGTCTAAATTTAACTTTATCTTAATTTTATCGCCTCTTTTTCCTGTCCATTGAATGGGTAATTGTAGATTAAGATTAATCTCGGAATCCACTATAATCACACTTACTAAAATTTCTTTGCCTAAAGGTTCAATAACTTCTACTTGAGTTAAAATAGTATTTTCTGTGTCTTCATTATCATTAATTACCGTTATAAATTCTGGGCGAATACCTAAATCCCAACCTTGCCCATTTTTTGGAGGAATTTTCTTCATTAATGACACCGTTAAACACAAAGACTGTTGCTCATTAATCCACAATGCACCATCATGATAGGTAACAGGAATAATATTCATGGGCGGAGTACCTAAAAATGTTGCTACCATTTTATTACTTGGATAATTATATATTTCTGCTGGTGTCCCAATTTGTTGTATCTTTCCTTTATCTAAAACTACTATGCGATCGCCAAGAGTCATTGCTTCTACTTGATCATGAGTTACATATATAGTAGTAATACCAACTTGATTATGAAGTTTTTTTAATTCTGTGCGTGTTTGATCTCGTAATTGAGTATCTAAATTAGATAATGGTTCATCTAATAAGAATACCTTAGGTTGTCTAATAATAGCTCTACCTAATGCGACTCTTTGTTGTTGCCCTCCTGACAACTGTTTAGGTTTACGATGCAATAAATGGTGAATATTGAGAATTTGAGAGACAAACTCGACTTTTTCAGCGATGACTTGTTTTTTTTCACCACGCATTTTTAAACCAAAACCGAGATTTTCTGCCACCGTAAAATGAGGATATAAAGCATAATTTTGAAAAACCATTGCTACATCTCTTTCTCTAGCCGGAATGGCATTCATTAAAACATCATCAAAAAATAAATTACCGTCAGTAATAGATTCTAAACCAGCGATAGATCTTAGTATAGTTGATTTACCGCATCCCGAAGGCCCTACTAATACCCAAAACTCTCCTTCAGGTACTTGAAAAGTAATATCACAGACAACTTTAACTTGATTAAAACTCCGAGAAATGTTGTCGAGGGTAACAGTTGCCATAATTATCAAAACATAATGTAGAGAGAAAGGAGAAAGGAAAGTTAGTCGGGTAAGTAGAGGGGATTAGCTTTTTCTAACCTCCTTTACCCTCTATGTCATCATTTGATATTGCTATCTCTTTACTTACAATTGTAAGAACATATAGGGCTTACCCTGTTTCACATCTTTGAGATATGATGATTTTAGAAGAACGCTTTACTCCGAAGGAATTTGGTCATCTAACAGCAATAAAGATATTATTACTCATTATGACTATAAATAACGATATTTTTCCTGAATTAAATCATGAAATAATTAAACCTTTATTAGAAACCGAAGATATTTTACTGTGGAAATCATGGCAAAAATATCCCATTCAAGCTAGATATTTAATTCTACTTTTTTATCGTTATCTTTATTTAACACAAACTTCATCTTACTATTCAAATAGGATAGAAAATCAAGAATTTTACCTTGAGAAATTGTGGTTTTTTATTTTCGATAATTTACTCATTTATGACATAGAAGAAGAAGAAATATTATCCCAAGTAATTATCAATCTCATTCAAGAATTTTTCACTGAAGAAAATATTATCTTTCCTGATACTAATAATTGTCATTTTGATTTTCAATTAAGATATTTGCCTTTAAAATATTATCTTGAAAAATCCCTAGAAAAATTAACACCTATCGAAAGAATAATTTTAGTAACTAAAGATAAATTTGTCTGGGAAGATGATAAGATATTACAATATTTACAACAACAAAAAAAGAAGATTACTTTACCAGAAATAAAAGCCTTTTATACCAAAGCACATTCTCAATTATTAAACAATTTACCCACTGATATTGTCAGTATTTACTTATAAAATAATCAATAATATTCTTAAAGTTATCTGATTAATTAATCAAAATTTTAAAAAAGTTTAACTAAAACATGAAACAAGATAAAATACAACCATTAGGATCAGTTATTCAAGGATCATTAAGAGAAGGATTAGAAGTAAGATTATATCCTGATATATCTGTAGAAGATATGAGAGTAGGGAAATTTTTAGTAGTACAAGGTACTAGATCAAGATTCTTTTGTTTGCTAACGGATGTGTCTTTAGGCGCTTCTAATCCTCGTATTTTTACTCATCCTCCTGATTATGATGATAGTTTTTGGATTGATATACTAGCAGGAAGTGATACTTATGGCACAATTGAAATTGCACCAATGTTGATGTTATCCTTGACAAATAAAGAAGAATATGGTAATAAAATCGATACAGAGCTACAATTATTACCAGTGAAAACTATTCCTAGTCATTTTAGCCCAGTTTATGAGTCAACAGAGGAGGATTTTCGCTCAGTTTTTGGGGGAGAAAATGATCCATATAAATGTAATTTTGCCATCGGACAACCTTTAGATATGGATGTGCCAGTATGTATGGATTTAGCTCGTTTTGTAGAGCGTAGTAACGGTATATTTGGCAAATCAGGCACGGGAAAATCATTTTTAACAAGGTTATTGATTTCGGGCATTATTCGCAAAGAAGCCGCTGTAAATCTTATGTTTGATATGCACTCAGAGTATGGTTGGGCTGCAGTAAGTGAAGGTAAAAAGTTTAGTATGGTGAAAGGGTTAAAGCAACTTTTTCCCAAAAGGGTAGAAATCTATACCCTCGATGCCGAATCGACTAATCGCCGAGGAGTGACGAGCGCTCACGAATTATATTTAAGCTATGATCAAATTCAAATTGAAGATTTACGGTTAATTGGTAGAGAATTAAACTTATCCGAAGCTAGTTTAGATAATGCTAATATTTTAGCCTCAGAATACGGTAAACATTGGATTTCTCGTCTTTTAGAAATGACTAACGAGGATATACAAATGTTTTGTAATGAAAAACAAGGGCATCAAGGCTCAATTATGGCATTACAACGGAAGTTAAAACGTCTTGAAGATTTAAAATATTTAAAACCTACTTGTAATCATAATTACATTCACGAAATTCTTAATTTACTTGATGGCGGTAAACACATTGTAATTGAATTTGGCTCACAAGGTAATATGTTATCTTATATGCTTGTTACTAATATGATTACCCGTCGTATTCATACTGCCTATGTCAAAAAAGCTGAGAAATTTTTACAAACACAACAATTACTTGATCGCCCTCGTCCATTAGTGATTACTATAGAAGAAGCTCATCGTTTTCTTGATTCTAAAATTGTCCATCAAACTATTTTTGGTACAATAGCAAGGGAAATGCGTAAATATTTCGTCACGTTACTAATTGTAGATCAACGTCCTTCAGGGATAGATAATGAGGTAATGTCTCAAGTTGGCACAAGAATTACTTGCTTACTTAATGATGAAAAAGATATTGATGCTATTTTTACTGGTGTTTCTGGTGCAAGTGGTTTAAGATCTGTTTTAGCTAAACTCGATTCTAAACAACAAGCCTTAGTTTTAGGGCACGCTGTTCCTATGCCTGTAGTTGTGCGTACTCGTGCCTATGATGAAAATTTTTACAAGGAAATTGAAGATACTGATTGGCGAGAAAAAAGTGATCAAGAGGTAGCTGATCAGGCTAAAATAGTCAGAAGTGAGATTTTCTAAATATTACTTAAAGTTATAAAAAAAATATTTTGGTTAGGCAATACCAATAAGTAAATTTATTATCAATTTTTAATTATCCCCAACCCCTTATAATTGAGAGTGAATCTAAATAGAAGTAAGGTTGATAAATGATACAACAGGGTGAATTAGTTACTCTCGATATTGAAGATGTAAGTAGCGAAGGCAATGGCATTGGTAAAGTTAATCAACAAGTGGTTTTTGTGCCTAATACCGTTACTGGCGATCGCATTACGACTCGTATTATAAGAGTCAAAAAAAAACACGCAGAAGGAAAATTAGAGGAAATACAAGAGGATTCAAAATATCGTATTCGCCCTCGTTGTATAGTGGCGGATAAATGCGGAGGTTGTCAGTGGCAACATATTGATTATGAATATCAACTCAAAGTTAAAGAAACTCAGGTAAAAGAAACGTTAACTCGTATTGGTGGTTTTCAGGATTTTAGGGTAGAAACAATTTTTAGTGATGAAGATTTAGGGTATCGCAACAAAGTTAATTACCCTTTGGGAGTGGCAGAAAACGGTAATATTAAAGCAGGATATTATCAACTAGGTAGTCATCAAATAGTTAATATTAATCAGTGTCCCATACAAGATGATCGTTTAAACCCTTTGTTAAAAGAAATTAAACAAGATTTACAAACACTGCAAATACCTATTTATAACGAAGAAACCCGAAAAGGTGCATTGCGTCATTTATGTTTTCGTATCGGCAAAAATACTGGGGAAATTTTATTAACTCTGGTGAGTGCGCAAGTTAGTAACGCTGCCATAGAAAAACAAGCCCAAAAATGGTTACAGCATTATCCTAATTTGGTGGGAGTTTGTTTAAATCATAACCCTAAATCCACAAACGTCATTTTTGGTAAAGAAACGGATTTATTAGCAGGAAGACTTTATCTTAACGAGATTTTTGCCGGTTTAACCTTTCACTTGCGCCCTGAAACTTTCTTTCAAGTTAATACTAACGTAGCGGAAGCCTTATTTAACCAAGTTTTAAGTCAATTAGATTTACAAGGGAATGAAACCGTAATCGATCTTTATTGTGGTATAGGCACATTTACACTACCCATTGCCAAAAAAGCAAAACAAGTAATCGGTATAGAGTCTCATAATTTATCCATCGAACAAGCTAACCGTAACGCGCAAGTCAATGACATTGAAAATGTTAAGTTTATTTTAGGACAAACAGAGGTAATTTTACCAGAAATGGATGAAAAACCAGATATTATCATTCTTGATCCTCCCCGTAAAGGTTGTCAACCAGAAGTTATTGAAACTTTACTAACCTTAAAACCCCAAAAAATTGTTTATATTAGTTGTCATCCAGCTACCCTAGCAAGGGATTTAAAAATGTTGTGCGAAAACGGTGATTATAAATTAACTTTTGTGCAACCTGCCGACTTTTTTCCTCAAACTCCCCATGTAGAAACTGCTGCTATTCTTTGCCGTAATTAGGAGATAAGAGTTAGGAGATAAAAGGAAACGGGGAGTTAGGAGATAGATTGTCCATCACCGACTACAATTTGCTTAAGGGTAGTAAAAGTTTCAAGGCTGATTAATCCTCGACGATGACCTTTTTGATTAGAAACACCTAAAAATACAGAATTACTACCCTGTAAATAACGGTAAAAACGAGGAGATGAGTTGATATAAACCAAAGCGCTATCAGTTTCCATCGCAAAAATTCTCCCTTCTTGATAAGAGTCTGTAACAAGGCAATCTGCATGACCACTACTATGTTCGTTAATCCATGCAATGGCTTCAGCTAAATTATCGACAAAACGAAAAGCAATAGTTTTATTGAGAAAAGATTGATTCCACCCCGAAGGTTTAATGACAGTTAAATATTCTGGAAAATCTGTCACCAAAGATTCATCCCCCACAAGGGTAAAATTGTTTTCTTTTAAGTGGTTAAATAATCTGGTGATAGAATTAGATTTTTGTTGTTTATTAATTAATACTTTTTCGATGGCGTTAACAGGATCAGGTATAGTATTATAGCTATCGATAATAACATGACGCACTAAATCTAAATCATGACATAATGACCAGTATAAGTGACAATTGCCCATAGCTGATTTAAGTACTGGGGCTGTAGCGGTTTGAGTAACTTTATGTATTAAACTAGGTCGCCCATAGGGAATAATTAGATTAAGATATTGCTCTTGAGTGACTAAATCCTCAATAGAATAACCTTCTTCTGGAGGTAAAAACTGAATACAATAAGGCGGAAAATCAACTTCTTCTAAGGCAATTTGTAAGGCTTGAGTGATAATGGAATTAGTATTACTTGCTTCACTACTACCTCTTAAAATTAAGCTATTTCCTGTTTTAATAGTTAATCCTGCGGTGATAATTGCTAACTCTGGTAATGCTTCATAGATTAAGGCAATAACTCCTAAAGGCATTAACTGAGAATAATTTTGACAGTAAGTTACTTGATAAGGTGAGTTGATTACTTTTTGAAAGGGATCTGGTAACTCGGCTAACGCTTTTAATATTTCAATGGTGAATTTTAATCTTTGGGGAGTTAATTTAAGCCATTCAAGAATTAAATCTGGCAATGCCATTTCTCGGCTAATTTCTAAGTCTAAAGTATTAGCTTGTAAAATATCATCAAAGGATTTTTCGAGCTTTTTAGCCATATGCAATACGGCTTCTGAGCGTTTAATGCCTTTTATATTACTCATTTTAACAAAGCCTTGGTGAGCTTGATTGACAATGAGAGAAATTGGTTTTAAAGGAAGATGATTCATACGGTTAATTTTAACGACGATAGGCTAACCATAGAGAAAAACATAGCAACATCAAGATTAGTCCTAAAATAATACCAGAAATTATGGTTATTCCTGAACTTAAGGTTATTAATAAAGGCACAGAGATGATTATGGAAATGAAAAAACACAGTATTGTCACCATAAAATAGCTTTCTTGCCAAGGTTTTCCCGCTATAATCCATTTTTTGCCATTCCAATACCATCTTCTTTTATGAGGATAACTAGGGTTCAATTGTTCTATGTGATCCTGTTTTTCTGTTAATACAAAAATTTGTTGACAGCGATCGCAACCCATAGCTTCAGTTAATATGATAGGTAAAAGTTTTCCTTTTCGACGACAAGGGCAAGGATATTCAAGGTTTAAATCGATAGGATGATGTTTTTTTCGCAAACCCACAATGATTTTCACGGATAAAAGTAAATAATTACATTATAAACATTTGACACTTGATAGTTTAAAGTTGACAATTATCAATTACGAATTATCAATTAATTGTTCATGGAAAATATTTTAAGAGGATTAAATGTTTACTTAATCGGTATGATGGGATCTGGTAAAACCACTGTCGGAAAGTTACTAGCCGAAAAGTTGCAATATCGATTTTTAGATACTGACTCTATCATCGAAACGGTGAGTCAAAAAACCATTAACGAAATTTTTGCCTTAGAAGGAGAAGAGGGTTTTCGCCGTTTAGAAAGTAATGTTTTACAACAAGTTTCTCCTTATATTAGGACAGTAATTGCCACAGGAGGAGGTATTATTCTTCGTCAAGAAAATTGGGGTTACTTGCGAGAGGGTATGGTAATTTGGTTAGATGCCCCCGTGGAAGTCTTAGTAAAAAGGTTAACGGATGATCATACTCGACCTTTATTACAAAATCAAGACTTAATGGTTAAATTAACAAACTTAAAACAACAACGAGAATTTTTGTATCGACAAGCAGATATAACTATTTCTTTCACGGAAAATGATACCCCTTCAGATATTGTTGAAAAGTTACTAACAGAAATTCCTTTTCATATCAAAGCTGAATTTAATCCAGACTTTAATTAGTTAAAAGTTTAAGTTAATCTCTTTATTCCTTTACCCTTTGCCCTTTGCCCCTTGCCCTTTACCCCTTTGCCCTTTGCCCTTTACCCTTTGCCCTTTGCCCTTTGCCCTTTGCCCTTTGCCCTTTGCCCTTTACCCTTTGATAAAGTAAACATAGAATTAATTTTGGTTACTTATTAGTTGTGCATTGTTCATTGTTAATTCCTTTAGTATGATATAATCTGATAGACTTTAACCCTATAAATTTGAGCAATGCTTGAGACACGCACAAAAATAGCAGTAGATGCAATGGGTGGAGATAACGCCCCTAAGGAGATTGTTGCAGGTGCAATCCGTGCCGCAGCAGAACTTGAAGTTGATATACTATTAGTAGGTAATCCTGATGCAATTCAGGCAGAAATAGAAAAACATGGTAATACACTCAACAATATCGAAATTGTACCTGCCGATGGTGTTGTCTCCATGGAAGAAGAAGCATTAGTAGGCGTTCGCCGTAAGCCCAATGCTTCCATTAATGTAGCAATGAATTTAGTCAAAGAAAACCGAGCGCAAGGTGTTGTGTCGGCAGGACATTCAGGGGCTGCTATGGCGGCAGCATTGCTTGGATTAGGCAGAATTAAAGGCATTGATCGTCCTGCTATTGGGGCGGTATTCCCGACTATGTATGCAAATAAATCCGTGATTCTTCTTGATGTGGGAGCGAATGTTGATTGTAAACCTAAATATTTAGAACAATTTGCCCTCATGGGATCAGTTTATAGTAAATATGTTTTAGATATAGAAGAGCCTAGGGTTGGTTTAGTAAATATTGGAGAAGAATCTTGTAAGGGTAACGAATTAGCCAAAGAAACCTATAAGTTATTAAGTAATAATCCTCAAATTTCTTTTGCTGGTAACGCTGAAGGAAGAGATATTTTATCTGGGGATTTTGACGTTATCGTTTGTGATGGTTTTGTGGGTAACGTATTGCTCAAATTTGCGGAAGCAGTGGGCGGAATTATGTTACAAATTGTGAAGGAAGAATTACCCTTCGGTGTTAGAGGTAAAGTTGGAGCAAGTATTCTTAAGCCTAATCTTAAGCGTATCAAACAACGTATCGATCATGCCGAACATGGTGGTGCATTACTTTTAGGAGTTAATGGTGTTTGTATTGTAAGTCATGGTAGTTCTCAATCACCTTCAATTTTTAATGCCATCCGTATCGCAAAAGAAGCTGTAGATCATGGTATTATTGAAAAGATACAAAATAATCAAGATTTTTCTAAAAAAGAGTTAGCAGTTGACAGTTGACAGTTAACCGTTGAAAATGAACAATTGACCGTGAATAGTTAACGATGGAAAATTAGATATTCAACAATTCTTTTTTTCCCTAATTACTAATTCATAATTCCTATTTATTGAAGGGGTAAATCATTGGAGCAGATTAAAAAAGGCGTTACTATTGTCAGTAGTGGTTCAGCAACAGCTACACAAGTGTTAGATAATCATGATTTAAGTAAAATAGTTGATACTTCTGACGATTGGATTAAAACTCGCACGGGTATCATCAAACGTCATATCTGTGCCAATAACTCCCTTAGTGATTTAGCTTCTCAAGCCGCACAAAAAGCTATATCTAATGCTGGGTTAACCCCCACCGACATTGATTTGATTATTCTTGCTACTTCTACTCCAGATGATCTTTTTGGCTCGGCTAGTCAAATACAGGGTTCTATCGGTGCAACAAAAGCCGTAGCCTTTGATTTAACCGCCGCTTGTTCAGGCTTTGTATTTGCCTTGATTACTGCTAGTCAGTTTATCCGTAACGGTGTTTATGAAAATATCGTTGTTATCGGTGCTGATTGTCTTTCCCGTTGGGTTGATTGGAGCGATCGCACTACTTGCGTACTTTTTGGTGACGGGGCTGGGGCGGTGGTATGTCAAGCTAGTGAAATTGGCGATAATTTGTTAGGTTTCGAGATGTGCAGTAATGGTAAGCTCAATAGTGCTTTAAATCTAGCCTATAAAGGAGAAGTGAAAAATATTGGTCATAATAAACAAATTACTCAAGGCGGATTTGGTAAAATAACCATGAACGGTAGAGAAGTTTATCGTTTTGCAGTGAGTAAAGTACCTGAAGTTATCGAAAAAGCCTTATTTAGAGCCGATTTAACTACCGATAAAATAGACTGGTTAATTTTACATCAAGCTAACCAAAGAATTATCGAAGCCGTCGCCGAAAGATTAAGTATCCCTTCATGGAAGATAATTGCTAATCTCAGCGAATATGGCAATACTTCGGCGGCTTCTATTCCCCTCGCTTTAGATGAAGCTGTTAGTCAAGGAAAAATTCGCCATGGTAACACTATTGCTATTTCTGGTTTTGGTGCTGGTTTAACATGGGGTGCAGCAATTTTTAAATGGGGAAGTTTTGAGTAAGTAATGATTCATGCACGTTATCAGTTACCGCAAAATTAAAGATTTTATTCAAAAACATAGTTCCACCAGTGAAAAATTAGCTTCTATGTCGAAAGAAGCCCCACACTTTGTTTTCAACAAAAAATAAATCAAACAAGTGTGGGATGAATTTCGACAGATAAATAAACGTTCTATCTTGTCACAACGGTTGAAAATTATGATAAGATAAGAACAACCG
>NZ_JBGSUU010000057.1:0-7109 GCF_041753295.1 Geminocystis sp. | reverse complement strand
TTTGGTGAAGCCTTAGAAGCGTTTCGCACCGCCATATCTTTTCGCTTTTTTCAATGGTTAAAAGATAATATTGAGGTATTTACTAATTATAAAGCAAGTTTGGGCTTTGTTTGGGCATAATTTTTGTTTAAGTACCGTTAGATACTTGAGTTAGTTTCTCCTGTCGAACCTCCTGTGTACCCTCATCGGTTAGTAAACGAGTATCAATAGCACAATGAAGATGTAAAGTATTCTTATTCCATGATTTACCCTTACTCTCATTGGGTTTCCAGACTAACATAGCCGAACGTAATAGGAACAAACCGCTAGAATGTTTATTCTTACTACTCTTCTTGATAGTCTGATCCTGAAGAAACTGTTGGAAATAATGTAACTGTCTGTTATCGCAATAAACCTTAAAAGTTAATTTACTTAGTCCATTAAACCGAACATTTAAACGCCCTTGATTATCAAGACTCCAGACAAGATTCTCATTAGTTTCATAGCTAACAGGATAAGGTAAAGACTTACTATCGGTGAGAAGATACTTCTGCCATAACTTAGCTTCATCATCATCTTTAGGTACATTTTGAGACGCAGTGATAAGAGTATTTAACCATTGTTGCTCACTCAAATTTCTACCTTTAGGCAATCTAGCTTCAATCTGTTTTTCTAGTCTCTCTATTTGTATCTCCGTCTTGCGGTAAAGTTTCTCAAATTTATCCCGTTGCTCAGGTTGAGTCGGTATTTTCTGATGATGCTTGACTAAATAAGTGATAGCCGTTTTTTCTAAAATATCACCACTTTCACGATGTCTTTGAAATAAATACTTATGCCTTTCATCTTTGTTTTTATGGGATAGTTGGTTGAGAATTATCTGAGCTTGAGAACGAATTTGCGTTAAGCTATATCCACTATTTTTGACTAAATCTTGGTCACTGTAAAGCATGGACAAATAATAGCGTTTGCCGTTCAGTCTCAGTTTGAGCTTATGTTGTGACGATAGCCAAGAAGCAAAGATATAATTAACTTGATTAATTGCTGAACCATAAAAATAACTTGGTAAGCCTGAGAAGGGTGGAATTTGTTTAAGAGTCGTACATAAATCTTTGACAATATCCGAAGGCATTTTTCCTTTATCCTGCCACTGAGACAAATCAGGATGCTCCCCCACTTGTCTTATCAATTCCGTCATAAGTGGGGTATATTGTTCCGCCATATATTGCCAGAGCCTTTGGCGGGTTTGTTCAGGGGCGATTAACTGGCAACAAATAGTTTTAATTGTCATAATTTTAAAATAATATATTGTTTTTATAAAAGTCAAGAGGATGGTAAACTTAATTGATAAATTATTGTCTTCAAGTTGTACAATATTAGTTATGGATAAACAGTTTTTTACAAGCAAAGAAGCGGCAACCATTGCAGGATTAACTTATCGTCAGGTCGAATACTGGCGTAAGAAGGATATTATTGTGCCAACTATTAATACAGAGGGTAGTGGTCACAATGTCTATTATTCTCTGTGTGAGTTATGGCAGTTAGCTTTAATGGGTTATCTGTTAGATATGGGATTGGACTTTCAAATTTGTTGGCAGATATTAAATGAATTTAAAGAACGTCATGAAGAATTTATGAAAGATCCTCTGGATTTTTCGCCTCTCAAATATACTCTGTGTCCAGATCCCGAAAAGGGGTTTACCCTCAAGCATCTTTCTTCCATTGAAATTACTCAGGCTTTATCAAGGGGTGAGAGTGTTCTTCTGTTATGGACGGAGAATGTTAATCAAAGACTAATTGAAGGTTTATCCCTCGTTTTAACTCCAAAAAAAAAACCTTTGTTGATAAGGAAATGAATGAAGCACAAACTAGAGCGAAATTAATTGATCCGAGTTTACATCGAAGGGGATGGACAGAAGATCATATTCGTAGAGAGGAAACGGCAGGAAGTATCGTTATTATTGACGATCGACCCCGCAAATTGGGTAAGGGTAGAGTTGAATATATCTTAAGGTTAAGATTATCAGAAACAACTCAACCCGTAGCAGTGGCAATTATCGAGGCTAAAGCTGAATATGCACCGCCAAATCAGGGTTTAGAACAGGTGAAACGTTATGGCAAGTTATCTAATGTGCCTTTTGTTTATAGTTCCAATGGTCATTTATTTGTGGAATATGACGCATTTACGGGAAAAACCAGTAAACCTAAGCCGTTGAGTCAGTTTCCTACTCCTCAAGATTTACAGGCTAGATATGAACAACACAAGGGTTTTAAGTTAGATGCAGAAATAGCGAAACCGTTATTAACTCCCTATCGTGGTGGGGAAGCGTCAAGGCGATATTATCAGGATGCGGCGATTAGAGCAGTATTTGAGAAGATTGCTTCTTGTCATGAGAGTAATGAGGCTTTAAGGGCTTTATTGAGTTTAGCCACTGGGGCGGGTAAAACCTATATTGCGACTCAAATTCTCTGTCGTATAGCAGATGCAGGGCAGTTAAGACGGGCTTTATTTATCTGCGATCGAACTGAATTAAGAGATCAAGCTAGTGGGGCGTTAAAGGGTATTTTTGGGGATGATGTGGCGGTGGTTTCGGGTAAGAATCCTCAGAAAAATGCACGGATTTTAGTGGCTACCTATCAAACCTTAGATGTGGATAGTAATGAGGATACTGGTAATTTCTTAGTCAATAATTATCCCGAAAATTACTTCAGTCATATCATTATAGATGAGTGTCATCGATCGGCGTGGGGTAAATGGTCATTAGTTTTAACTCGTAATCCCGATGCGGTGCAAATTGGTTTAACTGCTACTCCTCGCAAGTTAGACACTACCGAAGACACTCCCGAAGTGAGGGAAGATTTACAGATTACGGCGGATAATGTCCGTTATTTTGGTGAGCCTGTTTATGAGTATGATATTGGACAGGGTATCGAAGATGGTTATTTAGCGGTTTGTTCCATTGACCCTCGTAACATCAATTTAGATCATACGGGGATTACTATTGAGGAGATTTTGGCACGGAATCCAGTGGATAGTATTACAGGGCAACCCGTGACGGAGGAGGAGATTCGAGAGCGTTATGAGTGTACTAGCTATGAGCGTCGCATTGAGCTTCCCGATCGAGTTTTAGTCATGTGTCAAGACTTATTCACGGCTTTAGTACAAAAGGGTAAACCTGAGCAAAAAACTGTTATCTTCTGTGTCAGTGATAAACACGCTGATGAGGTGGCTATTACTATGAATAATATTTATGTGGATTGGTGTCGTCAAAATAACCGTCAACCGTTGCCTGATTATGCTTTTAAATGCACGGCAAAGGGTTCGGGTAATGATTATTTACCCGATTTAAAAGAGTCTTCGAGAAGCCATTTTATCGCTACTACGGTGGATTTGTTGACGACTGGGGTGGATGTGCCTCCTTTGGAAAATATCGTCTTTTTCCGTTATATGCGATCGCCCCTCACTTTTTATCAAATGATTGGTAGGGGTACAAGGTTACATCCGCCTTCGGGTAAGTTGATGTTTCGGGTTTATGACTATACCAATGCAACTCGTTTATTTGGGGAGGAGTTTTTGACGAGGTTATCTCCCCGTAAGGATGACAAGACAGGCAATAAAGTTAAGGAGAAGGGGGGTAGTTATAATGTGGAATCTCAAAAAATTATTACCGTAGAAGGTTTTGATGTACGCATTACCGCAGGGCAAAAGTCCATTTTAACGATGGTAAATGGTGAGACGATTCCTGTTAGTGTGGAGGAATACCGAGAAAGGTTAGGGAAACGGTTAATGGAGGAGGTGTCGAATATTGCCCTATTTCGGGAGATTTGGATTAAGCCTAATACTCGTAATCAGTTAATGAGTATTTTACCTGATGGGGGTCGATCGCCTCTTGTGTTAAGGTCTGTATCGGAGTTGGAAGACTATGATTTATTTGATATTTTAGGGGAATTGGGTTATGGTATTCAGTTACGCACCCGTAAACAACGGGCAGAAGCCTTTGAGTATAAGCAAGAAAAATGGTTAGAAATGATGCCAGAAGCCACAGGAGCGACTATTAAAGCGATTACGGCTCAATTTGCTCAAAATGGAACGGAGGAGCTAGAAAACCCTAAATTATTTCAGTTACCAATGGTAAAAAAAGCAGGGGGAATCGGTGCTTTAAAAGAGTTTGGCGATCCTAAACAGATATTATTAGAGACTAAAATGAGGTTATTTGCGGCATGAGTAAGGATAATAAAAAGTTACCTAGATGGTTGGCAATGGGTTAAATTAGGTGATGTTTGTGAGATTATTAATGGTTCAACCCCAAAATCGACAATAGATGAATATTGGAATGGTGATATAGTATGGATTACCCCTACTGATTTAGGACAGCTATCAACTCCAATCATCAAAGATTCTTTAAGAAAAATAACAGAGAAAGGTTACAAAAGTTGTAATACTAATATTGTACCTAAAGGATCAATAATTTTTTCTTGCAGGGCGCCAATAGGTCATATTGGAATAGCAGATGTTTCTCTGTGTACGAATCAAGGTTGTAAAAGTTTTGTGTTAAAAGAGAATATAGATCAATGGTTTCTTTATTATTATATTAAAGAATCAGTCCCTGAGTTACAGTCGTTAGGTAGTGGAGCAACTTTTAAAGAAATTTCTAAGTCTAAACTAGCTACTTTTCCAATTCCTTTACCGCCAATAGATGAACAAAAACGCATCGCATCGATATTGAATGAGCAAATGTCAGCAGTGGAAACCGCAAGGAAAGCCGCCGAAGCTCAACTAGAAGCAATAAATCAACTACCCTCAGCCTTATTGAGACTTGCTTTTAATGGAGAATTGTAACAATAGTCTGTTATATTAATAAATAGCCTTATTTCATAAAATACTTATTTACTGAAATAAGAAAAGGAAAATTAATCCTTATTTCAATTCCATGAAATAAAAAATAAACTTTATATTTGACTCAAATGCGTGCAGGTTATTATCAAGAACAACTAGAAGGCTATAAGGCTTTTATTCCCGCCGATTTACCTCCCAATCCTCCTATTGATATGGATAGTGAGTTAGTGAGTTTGTTATCTTCTGCTGATCGTTGTTTAGGTAGATTAGATGGTGCAACATCTGTATTACCCAATCCTGATTTATTTGTAGCGATGTATGTAAGACAGGAAGCCGTTTTAAGTTCTCAAATAGAAGGCACACAAAGCACCTTAGAAGATGTATTAGAGTTTGAAATAGACGAGCAAGGCAATGAACACCCTAAAGATGTTCAGGAAGTTGTTAACTATATCAGTGCGATGAATTATGGTTTACAGCGTCTTAATGAATTACCTTTATGCTTACGTCTAATTAGAGAAATTCATCAAAAATTACTTGATGGAGTTAGAGGAAGCGATCGCAGTCCAGGGGAATTTAGAAAAAGTCAAAATTGGATTGGCCATGAAGGTTGTAATCTCAAAACTGCCTCATTCATACCACCACCACTGGCACAGATGCACCAAGCCTTAGATAATTTGGAAAAATTCATACACTATAATACTAACTTACCCGTATTAATTCAATGCGGACTTATACACGCTCAATTTGAAACAATACACCCTTTTTTAGATGGTAACGGTAGAGTTGGACGACTATTAATTACATTTCTACTTTGTCAGAAAGGGATATTACAAAGACCCTTATTGTATTTGAGTTATTACTTAAAAGCCCACAGACAAGAATATTATGATGTATTAATGAACATACGGACAAATGGAGACTGGGAAGGATGGTTAAAATTCTTTTTACGAGGAGTTTATGAAGTAAGTCAAACAGCAACAAATACAGCTCAAAATATTTTGAAATTACAACAAAACCATCGTCAGTTAATTAGTCAACAATCTGGGGGTAGTAACAATAGCCTATTGCTATTAGATTTATTATTTACACAACCTATTGTCAATATTAATCTTGTACAAACTCATCTCAATTCTAGCTATAACACGGCAAAAAAAACAGTAGATCATTTCATTCAACTGGGATTACTTACAGAAATTACAGGTTATCAGCGTAATCGCCGTTATCGTTATGATCCTTATTTAGCATTATTTTAATTATGACCAAAGCAAAAGTATCAAAAGCTCGAATCTTTGAAGAAGAATACCCTTATATCAGTCGCTTTGTGTAAGAGCAAGGCAAAATAGAAATCGGCTATGGTGACGGTTATCCTCCCTTCTTTGTGGTTGCCTACGACGAAGGCGGTACAATCTTTGAAGGTAAAGAAGAATATAACTCAATGGATGAAGCCTTTGCCGACTTAGAAGCAGGAATCAAACAATTTATGGAGGAAAATGGACTATGAGCATTAAAAACGGTAATAATAACATCAAACAATTTAACAGCCAACAAAGCCTCAACAGCTATATTAAAGGTATTTGTGACATCATGAGGCGATCGAACTGTACCAGTGCCTTACAATACGTTCCCGAATTAACATGGTTGTTATTTTTGCGTATCCTTGACGACATCGAACAACAAGAAGCTGAAAGTATGGACGTAATCGGCTTAGATTTTACCTACTCCCTTGCATATGCCTACCGTTGGCAAGATTGGGCATCCCCTAACGGTACAAAAAGACTAGAGTTAACCATGAGTGGTAACTTAGGAGATTTTATGAACTTCGTTAACGGCGGTTATGACAGTGACGGTAAACCCTTCGGTTTATTACCCACCCTCAAAGCCTTAAAAGATCAACCCAACGCTACTCCTAGACAAAAGATTGTCAGTGAAGTTCTCTCCGCTACCGATAAAGTCAGAATCGATAGTGAACGTAACCTTCTTGATGTATTAGATAAAGTTCAAGAAATTCGCAACGTTGACGATACCCATATTTTCCCCATATCCCAAGTATATGAAGGATTACTGTTGAAAATGGGGGAGAAAAATAACGATGGTGGGCAATTCTTCACCCCTAGAGAAGTCATAAGGGCGATCGTCACTGCTATTGATCCCCAAATCGGAGAAACTGTCTATGATCCAGCCAGTGGTACGGGAGGCTTCCTTGCCCAAACCTACGAACATATTAGCAATCAATTAGGAGATGACATCACCGCCGAACAATTAGACACCCTCAAACATCAAACCTTTTACGGTAGAG
>NZ_JBGSUU010000056.1:0-19838 GCF_041753295.1 Geminocystis sp. | reverse complement strand
CTGGATCTATTTTTTGACACCAGCGATTAAAACATGGTGGCATTGATGAAGATGTTGTTTCTTTCATTTTGACCTAAAAACGTTATAATACAAAAATTATAACCTAATTTCTTTTATCGTTTTGTTTAAGTACCGCTAAATTCCCATAAGGTACTTTTAAAAAACGAACATGGGTTTGAATTATGCGTTGACGAAAATTAGCTAAATTCCTCCCCCACCAATTACCTTCTTTTGTTATTTCTACTGAATTAGCCGAGAATCCTGCAAAAATTCCTTCTCGTTTTAAATAACCACCGAAATCAAAACCTCCTGGATTTAAAGGAGGTAATGGTGCATATAATCTTCCTTGTATGGTTAATATTTGAGAAGGATATAAACCAGTAACTTGCAATAAAGGTGCGGTAACATAAACTTTTCCAGTTACTTTTTCAACCTGCCCGTTATTATCAATTTTTTGTGTTTGAAAGACAAATCTGGCGTTATTATTTTGATTTAATCGAGGAGTATTTAAAATTATTCCCGTGACGGTGATAGAAGAATTAAAATTTTGTGATGATGAATTTATTTGATGACTAATATCGAGATTATCAGGGATTGGAGTGCGCCAATGTAGATAATAAAATCCGCTAATAACCATTAAACCAGCGATAAAACAAGTAACAAGATTTAACTTTAACTTTCGCCATTTAGGGAGTAAAAAACTGCTAATAAGGGTAAGAATTAAAGCAGTAATAGTGAAAAAAAGTCCTTGAGATAAGGAGAAAAATCCTGTTAATAATAAACCAATAATATAAGCAATTATCCAGACATAAAAAGAATTATTGTTAATTCGTAACATTATCACATATTCAGTAATTACTTATGATAATCAATCATAAACCAAATATAAAAAATAAGCTGAAAATACATTCCAAATAAATTAGAAAGATTCACAGCTTATCTTATTTTAAAATCTAGTGACTAAAATTACTGAGAAAGAGTACGACGTTTGAATACCATTTCATAGGCTTCAATCATATCTCCTTCTCGCCAGTCAGTAAATTTATTAACACCGATACCACACTCAAAACCTGCAGCAACTTCTTTAACGTCATCTTTTACCCGACGTAAGGAATCTAAATTACCGCTATAAACTACTTGATTGTTGCGTAAAACTCGAATAAAGCGATTTCTGAGAACTTTTCCAGATTGAACATAACAACCTGCTACAGCCCCTTTACCTACGGAGAATACGAGCCTTACTTGAGCAGTCCCTAAACTTTCCTCGATTTCTTCAGGATCTAATAATCCTTCCATTGCTCCTTCAATTTCATCAAGCAATTTATAGATTACGTTATATTCCCGAATATCAACTCCTTCTTGTTCTGCTGCTTGTCTGGCATTGGGAGCTAAAGTTGTGTTAAAACCAAGTATAATTGCGCCACTAGCTGCGGCTAAATCAACATCAGTTTCTGTAATTTCTCCAGCATTAGAAAGCAAAACTCGAATTTGAACTTCTTTTTGAGGTAACTGTTTTAACGATCCTAAAATAGCCTCCACAGATCCTTGAACATCAGCTTTAATGATTAAATTAAGTTCTTTTAATTCTCCTTGTTGTGCTTGAGCAGACAAAGTACTTAAAGTAACTCGACGGGAAGACATAGCTTGTTGTAAACGGTCATCTCTTTGAGCAGAAGCACGACTTTCAGCGATCGCTTTAGCTTCTTTATCATTTTTGTAAACTTCAAACTCATCTCCGGCGGCTGGAACTTCATTTAAACCGAGAATTTCTACAGCAAAAGAAGGAGTCGCCGCTTCTACTTTATCACCACGATCATCAATCATCGCTCGGATTTTACCTGCCACAGAACCAGCCACGATAATATCCCCGACTCGTAAAGTTCCATTTTGTACTAATAAAGTAGCTACAGGTCCTTTAGCACGATCTAAGTGTGCTTCAATAACTGTACCTTTTGCCATACGATCAGGATTCGCAGAAAGTTCTTCCATTTCTGACACTAAGACAATCATTTCCAACAAAGTATCTAAGTTTTGACCATTTAAAGCGCTGACAGGTACCATAACAGTATCACCGCCCCAATCTTCAGGTACTAACTGTAAATCAACTAATTCTTGTTTAACACGATCTAGATTAGCGTCTGGTTTATCAATTTTGTTAATTGCCACAATAATAGGTACTTTAGCCGCTCTAGCATGGCTAATGGCTTCTTTGGTTTGTGGTCTTACACCATCATCTGCTGCTACAACTAAAATTGCTATATCTGTTACTTTTGCACCCCTTGCCCTCATTGCCGTAAAGGCTTCGTGACCCGGAGTATCAAGAAATACAACTTGCTGAGTTTTACCTTCATGCTCTACGTCCACATGATAAGCACCAATATGCTGAGTAATACCTCCTGCTTCTCCTTGTACAACTTTTGTACTTCTGATAGAATCTAATAAAGTTGTTTTACCATGATCCACATGACCCATAATGGTAACTACTGGAGGACGAGTTTGAAGGTTATCAAGATCTGTCTCCGTGAGCATTTCCGTTTTAGTAGCATTAGCTTTTTCTTCTTCAGTAATAACTTCAACTCCTAACTCTGCTGCAACCATTTGAGCTATTTCTAAATCCAGAGTTTCGGTAATATTAACTGCAATACCTTTAAAGAAAAGTTGTTTAATAATCTCTGTATCGGGAGTATTAAGTAATTCTGCTAATTCTCTTAAAGTCGGATTTTTCTTCAGTGTAATAAATTCAGGTAATTGTTGTTTATCAGATTTTAATTTTTTATCTACTTTAAGTTCAGTTCTATCTAATTTTGGTTTTTGTCTTCTTGGTGAGCGATTTTTTTCTGGTGGCTTAGGTTGTTGATCACTAACTTGTTTTTCTGGACGTGCTAAAGCTAAATTGAGCATTTCACCATCAAGATCATCCTCATCGAGATAATCTGTTAAATCATCGTCGTCATCATCAATTACTAAAGAACGGCGTTTTTTAACGGTTTTTTTACCTTCTTTAGAACTATCCTCATCATCTTCCCAAGTAGGCTCTTCTCCTTTACCTAAAGGTTTTTTCGGTTTTTGTTTCGCTCTTGTGGGTTTTTCGAGAAGGAGAGGTTCTCTTTCAAAATCATCATCAACCACATTGAGAGAGTTTTCATCTACATCTTCATCGAGATCTAAATCTGGTGAGGCAACGGCTACTGGTCGTTGAGGAGGTCGTTGTAGTTTTGGCTTAGGTGCATTCGGTTTATTTTGCTCTGTGTCGAAACTACCTTCTTCTTTAAGATTAGGAGATTTTTTAATGGGTTTAACTGCCGCATCTTTATCAGAAGGATCTATTTCTAAAACCTCTATAGATTCTCGACGACGCTGATTATTTTTAGAGCGACGTGGTGGTGTACCTGTTTTGATTTTATTAATCTTTGGCTTAGGTGTTGTATCTTGATCCCCTGATACTTCTGCTAATTCATTATCACTACTTTTGTTGGGTAACTCCGATTTATTAGATAAAGTAATGGGAATGATTGGTTTATTGACGGGTTTATTAGGACTAACTTGAGGACGTGGTGGTTGCGCTTTTAAACTCAAATCAGGGGTAACTACTGATTCTTTAGGTTTTGTCGTAATACTTTGATCCGTTTCCGAAGAAGACATTTGTGGGCGAGGGGGAGTTAAAAGCACAGGAGAGTCTTTTGAGTTATCGGTAACAGGAGATTCTTGATCGCTATTAGCGTATATGGCAAGGATTTCTTGCTTTTTATTTTTTGGTTTCAAGTCTGAAGTTGGGGTATTTTTTGATTCTTTATGGTGGTTAGTAGTGTTTTTTTTAACTTGGTTATTGGCAGATGTCATATGATAGGTTTTGGCTGCTTCTTTTATATTCTCGGCTTGAGATTCAGTAATAGTACTGCTATGATTTTTTACATCAATGGATAACTTAGAACATATTTCTAATACGTCTTTATTATCTAATACAAGCTCTTTTGATAAATCGTATATTCGTATTTTTCCGTTTTTCATCCACAAATTGCCCTAATTGTACTATATTATAACTGTTTTTGGTAAATGTTAATTAGATTTTAAATCTTAAATTTAATAGTTTACTATTTAATAGGAGTAGATTATTTTTATAATCCTATTAATCAATATCTACTATTATGATAATTTTTTGGCAAAAGTGATTAGAAATTACGAATCAGGTATAGGGTATTAAATATTCTACAGGGAATACTCATTAAAGTTCTTCCCTTTTTTCTAGGGATTTTCTTCTGTGTTATAACTTATTTTCTTCTTTCTCAGGAGTTGAATCGAGTATTTGTTCTTCTTCTAACTTAGAATCTTGATGAGAATTATTGTTTTGAGGGTTTTCTACCTGTTGAAGATAAAACTCCTTCAGATTTTCCCCATCAATGAGAATATCTTGATATTTCAAAATACCTTCTATAGAAACAACTTCACCAATAGCAGGAATTTTATGCTCAGTTATAACCCATACTGAACCCGTTTGATCACTTATTTCATAGGCTTTACGCCCTAGTAAGGGAATAATTTTTTTGATTGTTCCTTTTACTTTAATGGTTGTTTTTAAATCTGGATGATTTTTGATTTCTTCAATTTTAGTGGTGTCAGCGGAGGCTAAACCAAAATTAATTAAATTTGTACAACTAATGATTCCCAAAAAAAAAAAGATAGTGAAAGTAAACTGAGAGATTTAGCTGATAACTTCATAAAAATTAATTAAATAAACGATATTTTGCCACTACTTGCTTTTATAATCGTTTGAAGTATATGTTAAATTTGATTTTTAATAACTAATAATAACATGGTCGCTAAGATTTTAGACGGTAAAAATTTAGCAAAAAAAATTCAATCTCGTTTACAAATAGCTATTGAAGAAAAAATAGCAGAAAAAAAACGCCCTCCCGGATTAGCGGTGTTAATGGTAGGAGATAATCCTGCTAGTGCGGTTTATGTCAGAAATAAAGAAAAATCTTGTCAAAAAATTGGGATGAAATCCTTTGGCAAACATTTTCCTTCGGATATTACTCAAGAAGAATTAGAAGCAGTCATCGAGGAATTAAATAATGATACTTCTGTAGATGGAATTTTAGTACAATTACCTTTACCTGATCATTTCGATTCTGTGGCATTATTACATACCATCGCCCCTGAAAAAGATGTTGACGGACTTCACCCCATTAACTTAGGCAAATTAGTTAGAGGGGAAAAAGGCTTAAGAAGTTGTACTCCGGCTGGTGTTATGGAAATTTTGACAGAATATAACATTGATTTAGCGGGAAAAAAAGTTGTCGTTGTCGGTAGAAGTATTTTAGTAGGGAAACCTCTTGCCTTAATGTTACTCGAAAAAAATGCCACCGTGACTATTGCTCATTCTAAAACTCTTAATTTACCCGAAGTAACTAAAGAAGCAGATATTTTAATTGCTGCGGTGGGAAAACCTGAAATGATAACTGCTGACATGGTAAAACCTAATGCAGTAGTTATTGACGTAGGCATTAATCGCTTAGAAACTCCTGACGGAAAAGGAAGGTTAGTGGGAGATGTGGATTTTAATGAAGTTAAAGAAATCGCTAGTTATATTACTCCAGTACCGGGTGGAGTAGGTCCAATGACTATAGCTATCTTATTACAAAATACTTACGATAGTTATATTAAGGACTGATGTTACGCAAAAATAGAATTAATTGTTGGTTTTAGGTGTTAGGTGTTGGGGCGTGTTAGGTTAAAGAATTGACAAGAAACTTATATTTATTGATTTTCTTCTTTTTCTTCTTGTACAAGAGTCTATTGAGGGAAGGGGTGCATTGACTTGCCCCCTAGCATCCCTAGCGTAGTCTAAGGGTCGTATTCGAAATGTCGAAGTAAATCCTTTGACTGACGAATCAATGTTTGAGGGTTTTAAACCTGAAACTCAGATCTTGCACCTCGTTTAAAAATTAACTGGTGATGCTAGGGCAAAGTGCAAAGGGATTAAAATTGACTCAAACTATACTAAAATTGATTTTTTAACTTTTGTTTATTAAGTATTTTTGATCTGATGCAAGATCTCAGTGAAACCTGAAACCTGCTACCTGCTACCTGCTACCTGCTACCTGAAACCTCTCTTAACTTAACATTTGAATCAGTGCGTAACGTCAGTTAAGGATCAAAAATAAAGGTTTAACAGTAGTGGCTTTTCCAAATTTTATCAACCTCTCAAAAATTAACTTTAGTAAATAATCCTTGAAAATCAATTTAACTAATGTTTAAATCAATTATGAGTAAAATCTCCTATTTTCTTAATCCTATCTTCTTCCCTTAACGAAAATT
Source organism: Geminocystis sp. (assembly GCF_041753295.1). Classification (NCBI taxonomy): domain Bacteria; kingdom Bacillati; phylum Cyanobacteriota; class Cyanophyceae; order Chroococcales; family Geminocystaceae; genus Geminocystis; species Geminocystis sp. The sequence goes on along the minus strand of NZ_JBGSUU010000056.1, from coordinate 13,520 downwards.
TTATAGTTGAGTGAGGTAATTTTAGTTGTTAACCTATTTCCGATTTGCCATTTTTGATATATGATAGTATGTTTGGGTCTAAATATAAAAAATATCTAAGGAGAAATTAGTAAGTATGTCCCGATATACAGGACCTCGTTTGAGGGTAGTGCGTCGTTTGGGAGATTTACCCGGCTTAACTCGTAAAAATGCTCGTCGTCAATATCCACCCGGACAACACGGACAAAATCGCCGTAAACGCTCTGAATATGCCGTTCGTCTCGAAGAAAAACAAAAACTTCGTTACAACTATGGCTTGAGTGAAACTCAATTAATTCGTTATGTAAAAAAAGCTCGTCGAGTAGGTGGATCTACTGGTCAAGTATTATTACAATTATTAGAAATGCGTCTTGATAATACCGTTTTTCGTCTTGGCATGGCCCCTACTATTCCGGGTGCTCGTCAATTGGTGAATCATGGTCATATCATGGTTAATGATCAAGTAGTTGATATTGCTAGTTATCAGTGTCGCCCTGGTGATGTTGTCAGCGTTAGAAAAAGAGATCGTTCTGTTAATATTGTTAAAAATAATCTACTTAACCCCGGTTTGGCTAACCTTCCCAGTCATTTAGAATATGATAAAGATAACCTCGTAGGTAAAGTTAACGGTGTTATTGAAAGAGAATGGGTTGCTTTAAATATCAACGAATTACTTATTATTGAGTTCTACTCTCGCAAAGCATAATATATTATCTGTTCCAGATCATAATTTTACAGTGGGTCTGGAATAGAAAATATCCTCAAATCTAAAACATAACTCAAAAAATAATTTTTAATACTTTTAACTAAACAAAATTAAGTGAAAAATAGACAGACTAATTAAGATTATTAAGTAAACCTTTTGATTTTCTTCTAGGAACTTATTTGGTCTAAATATGGTCTTGAAAATAAATGTTTATGTTAAGGTATTACTATGAATAAAATAAATAAATCAAAAACCACGACTGCTTTACTTCTTACTTTTACCTTAGGAGTAAGTACAAGTCTTCCTTTCGCTACATCTTTATTCAATCCTGTTGCTGTAATGGCACAAAATTCCCAATTTCAGGATGTTTCTTCTAATTATTGGGCAGCACAATTTATTAATCCTTTAGTAAGAGAAGGGGTTATAGCTGGTTTCCCTGACGGAACATTCAAACCTGATGCACCCGTTACAAGAGCTCAGTTTGCGGCTATGCTACAACAAGCAATGAAAAAAAATCAGGTAAGATCTCCCCTTAAATTTTCTGATGTATCTAGCAATTATTGGGCTAATAATGCTATTAATAATGCTTACGCTATGGGTTTTCTTTCGGGTTATCCCGGACAAATTTTCCGCCCTGAACAAAATATTCCTAGAGAGCAAGTTCTGGTATCCTTAGCTAATGGGTTAAATTATCGCTCTAATCAGGATGTTAATAGTATTCTCAACTTCTATAACGATGCTAATAATATTTCTAATTTTGCTCGTTTACCCGTAGCTGCTGCCACAGAAAATAAACTGGTGGTTAATCACCCTACTTTACAACAATTAAATCCTGTTAATAATGCTACCCGTGCAGAAGTTGCCGCTTTTATTTATCAGGCTTTAGTTTCTCAAGGACAATTACAGGCTATTAATTCTAATTATATTGTCGGTTTAACTCCTACTGTTAATGAATCTCGTCTGGCTGATGGCACTAATATTCCTGTTAAATATGAAGAACAAAAGATTTTATTAACTAAAGATGAAACTGTACCTTTGACTTTAATAGTTGCTAGTGATGTCGCTAATAATGGTGTAGTGATAATTCCTCGTAATAGTAAAATTATAGGGGAATTGCGTCCCTCTGGTAAGGGTACAAGATTTTTTGCTCAAAAAGTCCAAGTAGCTAAGGGTAAAACCTATAATCTTAGTGCTTCTTCTCAAGTTATTACTAAAACTGAAACTATTTCTAAAGGTACTAATTTTAATAATCTTTTGAAAAATGCTGCTTTGGGTACTGCTGCTGCGGCTGCTATTTCTGCGGTGACAGGAGATAAGGCGATCGCCACGGAAGAGTTATTAATTGGTACTGGTGCGGGATTATTAGCCACTTTAATTCCTCAATTTTTAGGATTAAATAAAGTAGATTTATTAGTAGTCCAACCTAACTCTAATTTTAATGTAATTTTAGATAAAGACTTTGTGATTAATTAATGGTTAATGGGATTAAATAAAAAGATCATATTATCCGTTTAAATTAAGTTTACTCTAAGGTTAAAATTGTTTTTACTTTAGAGTAAAATTTTGTTTTTTAAAATATTTTACGGAAAATTAAATTAAATTAAATCTACAAAAAACTCCAGAATCTGCTAAGATAACCAGTGAAAATAGTCGCAGAAGATACAGTGAAAGAATGAGAAAAAAAATAGGAGTGATAGGCGGAGGGCAATTGGCTTGGATGATGGCACAAGTAGCACCCTCAGAAAATATTAATATTTTAGTACAAACTCCTAGCCCTTCTGATTCTGCCGTTAATTTAGCTACAAAAGTAATTTTTGCTCCTATCAATGATTTTATGGCTACCGCAAAATTAGCTAAACATTCTGATATTATTACCTTTGAAAATGAATTTGTTAATTTAGATGAGTTACAAAAATTAGCGGATGAAGGAGTTTGTTTTTATCCTCGTCTTTCTAGTTTATCGCCGTTATTGGATAAATATGAGCAAAGATGTTTTTTGAGAAATAATAATTTTCCTGTGCCTCATTTTCGGGAGTATGACTCCATTGCAGATTTTGATTTTTTTTCTTTTCCTTTGGTGTTAAAAGCTCGTCGTCATGGTTATGATGGACAAGGTACGATTATTCTTCATTCTCAAGGAGAATTAACCGAGATTTTGCCTAAATTTGAGGATATTCCCTTATTAATAGAAGAATTTATCCCTTTTGAACGAGAATTAGCTATTGTCGCCGCTCGTAGTGTTAAAGGTGAAATTAAAATTTATCCTGTGGTGGAAACTTATCAACATCATCAAGTTTGCCGTTGGGTAATCGCCCCAGCTTTGTTAAGTGCGGATAAAATTAGAGAAATTGAGTCTATGGCAGAAAAATTATTGATTGCCTTAGATTATGTGGGAGTGTTAGCCATTGAATTATTTTTAACGAAAAATGGGGAAATTCTAGTTAACGAAACTGCACCTCGCACCCATAATTCAGGACACTATACTATTGATGCTTGTAATACTTCTCAATTTGCTTTACAGTTACAGGCAATCACGGGAAAACCTTTGGGGAATATCGACTTAAAAACTTCTGGCGCCGTCATGATTAACTTACTAGGCTATGAATCGGCAAATTCTGATTATCTGGAGAAACGACAAAACATCGAAAAATTAGGTACATTTGTTCATTGGTATGGTAAATCTGAATCTCGTATAGGTAGAAAACTCGGTCATGTAACGGTATTATTAACGGAAAATAGTCCAGAAAAAACCTATCAAACAGGCAAATTAATCATCGAAAAAATAGAATCTATGTGGTATGGTGATAAACTCACAGTTATCTAATTAGGGGATTATAGGAGTAATGAGTAATGAGTAATTAATTCCTAATTTCTAATTTCTAATTTCTAATTTCTAATTTCTAATTTCTAATTCATAATTCCTAAAGGTTAGGAGTTAGGTTTCAGTAATAAATAATTTTGCTTACTTAGTTACTAATATTATCATCAATAAAAAGCTATAACCTGCTATGGCTTCGGTTAAATAACGCCAGTTTGTCTTATAGCGACGAGAGTGCCATGTTCGTAATTCACCGTTAAATCCTCTTGATGTTAACCCTAATGATATTTGTCGATAGTTTTCTAAAGATTTTGTTAATAATTGTGCGATCGCCAAACTTAAACTATACATTCCTCTACGCCAATTAATGTAACCAAAACGAGATTTTTGGGCGCTGATTAATTCAGATATGGTAGTAGTTAAAATAAAAATAAAGCGATACATTAATAATAATAAATCTGTTAATAAAGAAGGACATTTATATTTTTGTAAAATCCTGATAATTTCACTAAAAGGTATAGTTAAAAGAATAAAATACATACAAGAAGTTAAACACCATGAGCGAGAAAAGATCATTAAGCCTTGAATAATACCTTGGTGGCTAAAATAAAAGAAAAAATTACCTAATGGAAAACTAAAAATAACATCTTCTTGAAAATTATTAATATTTGAAGAAAAGCTGATACCAATAATTAAAGGAGGTAAACTCATCAACCAAAAACCGAAAGGAATTCCTAATAATTGACAATAAATAACAAAAGGAATTCCACTATAAATAACTATCCAGATTATTAACCAAACACTGATTAAAATTTGGATATAAAAAGTAGATAAATAACCTAAAATAAATAATGATAAAGCAAATATTAATTTATGTTCAGGAGGAAGCCATCGCAATTTATTACTATAGGCTAAAGAATCAATTTGATGGTGCATTTATAGGTAATGAGTAATGAGTAATGAGTAATTAATTATTTCTTCCTTCCTTTATAAAATCCGATAACGTAACCGATAAATCCTGCACCTAATGCTGCTTGAGAAGCAAATAAAAGACTTTCAATTTCATTACTAGCAGGTTCAAATAAAGGTTCAAACCAAGGTTTATAATTAGGTTGTATTTCTGTGATTAATTCTTCTGCTTTACCATCAGCACCTTGAAACTCACCTTTGACAAAAATTAAGGGTAAAACTGTTAATAAAATTACGGATAAGATTAACCACCAGTTACCTTGTTTCTTTTTAGGTTGAGATGTTATTACTTCTTTATTAGCCATAGTTTTAATTATGTTTTTATGGTTGATTATTTAATAGTTTTAAGGTTTGTAATTCGTTAATGGCGTAAGACTGTAGCCAATTCCACACCAACACCGTCAAAAAACCTTCACTGATGGCTAAAGGAATTTGAGTGATAGCAAAAATACTTGCAAATTTGATAAATGAAGCCATAACACCGCCTTCCACCGCAGGAAAAACTATGGCTAATTGCATGGAAGTAACCACATAAGTCGCTAAATTTCCTAAACTTGCACCGCAGAAAATAGCTAATTTTTCCTTACCGCTAAGGATTATAAGACGATAAACAACAAAAGCAACCCAAGGGCCGACAATAGCCATAGAGAAAGCATTTGCACCTAAAGTTGTTAAACCACCATGAGCTAATAATACTGATTGAAATAGTAATACTAAACTACCTAAAACTGCCATAACGGAAGGCCCGAATAAAATTGTCCCTAATCCCGTGCCGGTGGGATGAGAACAACTACCTGTCACTGAAGGGATTTTCAAGGCTGACAACACAAAGCCAAATGCCCCTGATAAAGCTAAAAGTAACTTTAATTCTGGGTTGTCTTTTGTAATACGAGAAAGAGATTTAAACCCCAAAACTAAAAAGGGTATCGTTACAACCCACCAAAAAACTGCCCATGTCACAGGTAAAAAACCCTCAGCGATGTGCATGGCATAGGCTGGAGTGGGAGAAAAAATGATCATAAAACAGCTCAAACCTGCTATTAAACCTAAGCAGATTCGATTCTTGAGACGTGTATTCATTCTGTACCTCGCAGATTAACACTTATTAATTCATCTCGGCAGGTGTTCTGACTTATAAGAATAACTTTCTTAATTACAGTTGCGGGACAGTGGTAGATTTTAACTACTCTTTCCCTCTTTCCTCTCACGACTATTTATCGCAAGAACCGATATTGAAGTTATGACTATAGCATATTCTGTTAGTTATCTATGCTTTTTTTTTGATAATTTGGGAGAATATCATTTTTTTCTTTTTTTCGATGATTTGGGCGAATACCATTCGCCCCTACGAATTCCTTATTAATTTTGAGGTTTAATTTCTGTGGATAATTCATAAAAATCAGTTTTTGGCGGTGAAGCAAATAAATGTTTCATCTCTCCCATAATTTTTTCATAGGTTTCGTTTTGGTTTTCTTCCATATCCTCTATTTTTTCCCAAATAATAAAGGCAATTCCCTCATCAGTATTCGGTTTCTGAAATAAATATGCACCCTTGAAACCTTTGTTATAAGTCGCTACCGCTTCTTCAAATAGTTTTTGTGCTTCAGGAAATTTACCCGGTTTAAAAGTGGCGATCGCCATATAAGCACATTTATGTCGTAAAAAGTCACTAAATTCTTGCATAATCAATGATCAAATAGATGTAATGCTAATTTTACCTCAGTTCGATGTCTTCAATAATAAAAGTCAGGAGAAAAAACATCCTTAGAATTGACCGATAATTTTTAAATTCTATGGTAAGATAAGGCTTATTATCATTAAAACCTCGTCTTTTGGGACAGCTTTATGATAAGATCTGCTATAAGTTTGGGACGAGGAAAGCCAAAACCAAAAAGAAAAAATGGTAGAGGCAAAAGTAGAAATCATATATAATAATCTATTTACTAAGTCATAATTTTTGTATGTTACCTTTGTTCTCAAAAAATAAGTTAAAGCACAGTATCAGTTTAGTTTTGTCTTTAGGAATTTTGTCTTTTACTTCTACTACTTTAGCTCAATCAAATACTAATCAAGAGCCTTTAGAAGAAAATACTGTAACTCCCGTTAATCAAACTGAAACCCTTTTAAGTCTTCAAGGGGGCGAGAAATTAATGAAAGAAGCAGAAGTTGCTATTAATGCAGGAAATTATGATTTAGCGGCTACTAAATTACAACAATCAAGACGAATTTTTAATCAACTTTCTAACTTTTATTTACAATTAGCAGAAAGTTTTTCAGGTATTGATAATCGTCTAGCAGAAGGGCAACGGGCTGGGGCTTTAAAAACGGCAGCTTTAAGAGATGAATCGACTTATCAACTGGCGTTAGTACATCGTGCCCAAAATAAACCAGAATTATCTGTACCTCTTTTAATTCAAATCATTCGCTCTCAAAATCCTACCAGTGAATTAGGTAGAAAATCTTATCAACAATTATACGAAATAGGCTTTGTAGAAACACCTTTTCAAACTTCTACTAACGAAAAAAAATAGTTTTTATTGTTAAACTTATTAAGTGAAAAATACTGCCAAAAATATAAAATTTATCAATAAATAATTGAGTTATTAAAAAATATTTAAACCGTGATCTACTATAATTTAAGTATAAAAATAATCTGTGAAATTAATTGATTATGGTAAGTTTAGAACAAGTTAAAAAAACTATTCAAGAAGAAATCTCCGAAGCTGAAGTTTTTGTGAAAGATTTAACAGGCGGAGGAGATCATCTTGAAGCGATTGTTATTTCTCCTGATTTTGAAGGCAAAACAAAAGTAAAGCAACATCAATTAGTTTATAGTGCATTACAAAATGAACTAAAATCTGAAGCTATCCACGCTTTAGCCTTGAAAACTTATACTCCTTCTTCATGGTTAAATGAACAAAATTAGATTTTTGTGGAAATAAGAGAATAGTTTATGTTCAAAAAAATTCTCTATCAAGGTTAAACTAGAAATTGATTGATGATTTTTCGTAATCTTAATTTATTGATTAATATGACACCAGAATTAAAACAACGTCTTGACGACATCGTAAATAACAGCCAAGTAGTGGTTTTCATGAAAGGCACAAAATTAATGCCTCAGTGTGGATTTTCTAACAATGTTGTCCAAATTTTAAATACTCTCGGAATACCTTTTGAAACTGTAGATGTGTTATCTGATTATGATATTCGTCAAGGTATCAAAGAATACTCTAATTGGCCTACAATTCCTCAAGTTTATGTCAATGGTGAATTTATTGGGGGTAGTGATATTCTCATTGAATTATATCAAACTGGCGAATTACAACAAATGATTGAAGTGGCTTTAGCCTCTTAATTATTGAAAATGATTAACAATTAACAATTTTTTTTGAGAAATTACTAATTTTCATTATACTACTTAATGAAACTCCTTGACTTAAAACCAGAAGATATTGACAGAATTATTGAGATGGCATGGGAAGATAGAACATCTTTTAATGCAATTAAAGCACAATTTGACCTAGATGAGAAACAAGTAATTACTTTAATGAGACGAACCATGAAAGAGTCTAGCTTTAAAATGTGGCGAAAACGTGTGTCTGGAAGAAAGACAAAACATTCTTCTCAAAGAGACTTTTTAGTGGGAAGATTTAAGTCTAGTAATCAAAAAAATTAGGATTATTTATCAGGAAGTGGAGGAGATGGCGGTATTGTTTGTGTATTATTAATATTCGGTTCAGGTTCTTGATTTGGATCTTTAATGGTGTTAGGATTAGGGAGAATAAATAAAGCAATGGCGGCTAAAGCTAAACTTGCAAAACCTAAAGTTATAGGTGTAGATTGTTCGATTATCGATATTTCCCCTTGACGATAACGACGAGATAAAGGTTGAGGATTATCTTCTAATTGAGGTAAAGTGTATTTATCTACATAAAGTTGGTCAATGGTTTCTAATAAATCAAAAAGTTGTACTGTAGTTAATTCTATTTGTAACTGATTTTCTGTTTGTGCTTTTTTTTCCTGCCAAGTTAAAAGATGACGATTTTTTTCTGGTATTTTCTGTAAAACAATATAATCTGTGTCGTCACTTGATTCCCAAGTATGATTTAAACCACTTAATAAAGTTTGACTATAAGCGCTAACGGCTTTGATTAAGTGTTGAATAAAAGTTAAACCACCGCTTAAAATGATGGGATTACCGATAATTTGACATTGTGCTTGACTTAAGATTGATAAAATAGGTACATCAGAAGAATTATTCTCATCACTAAAACCTTGTAAGGATAATATACAGTTAGGTGACAAATATTGACGCTCCATAGGATTACTCATGATACTTTTAAATTAAGAAAAAATAGTTTAATAAATAGAAATAAAAGTTATATTTCAAGAAGTTATTTGACTTCACCATCAAAAAGACTAATCCAAAATCTTTCTTTTCCTCTTGTGCCTGTACAAAATAATAACTCTTCTAATAGAGATAAAGCTAATAAATTTAATTCTTCTGGGGTGGATAAATAAAAAGATACTTTCGCGCGTAGGGGATTCATACGACGATGAAAATGAGCTTGAAATTGGGAAAAATATTCAGACAGACGAAAATTATTGGCTAAAGGCATTTCTTTATCTTTCATCTGTTGTACAGCTAGTAAAAGTTGACGAAGGGGAATATTACATTTTTTGGCACTTTCAGAAGCCAGACAAACTAAGGCTTTAGCTTGAAGTAAAGTTAAAGAATTTCTGGAATAACATTTACGCCAAGGATTGCTACAACGTAAACGCCATAGACTAAGACGATTTTTGATAATCTCATTTAATTCTAACTCTTTTGCCGTAGCTAACATATATTCTGAGCCACCTAATTGTAGTGCTTCTAAGGCTAATAATAATAAATCAAGATGTTGTTGCAGTTTCATCATACTGCTAGTAGAAGGTAAACTAATATCGGGAAGTTGGCGGATTATAAAAGGTTGTGATACATTTTCGGATATTACTTCAGAATTAGAATTAGAATCGGGCATTAAAGATAAAGATTGAGTCATCGTGGGAATAATTAATAATTGATAATGGACAATAAATAACTTTGGTTAGTTGTCTTTTGCCTTACTCAATAAAGTCATTATATTATACAATTCATTGTCAAAACAAAAAAATAGATTGTTTTATCGTCAAAATTTTCTTAAAAATATTAAACATTATGGATTTAAAAGCACTAATTCGTGATATTCCTGATTTTCCTCAACCGGGTATTATTTTTCGAGATATAACTACTTTACTTAAAAATGCTCAAGGTTTAAAGTATGTCATTGATAGTTTAGCTGTGGAAACTCAAAAGTTAGAAGTTTTACCAGACTATATTGTCGGTATTGAATCAAGGGGCTTTATTTTTGCTCCTGCTTTAGCCTATCATCTCGATGGAGGATTTGTACCTGTGCGTAAAAAAGGGAAATTACCAGCTCAAGTTTTTTCCATTGAGTATGATTTAGAATATGGCACAGATATTCTCGAAATTCATCAAGACGCTTTTACCGCAGGTGCAAAAGTGATGATTGTAGATGACGTAATCGCTACAGGAGGCACGGCTAAAGCCACAGCCGATTTACTAACTCAAATGGGTTGTGATATTGTTGCTTATGGTTTTATTGTGGAATTAGAAGGTTTACAAGGTAGAAATAAATTACCTGATGTGCCAATTATTAGCTTAGTTAAATATAGTTAGGAGATAAAAGGAAACGGGGAGTTAGGAGATAGGAAACGGGGAGATAGTAAGAAGAATTGATTTAAACTTATGAAAAACTCATTTTTTGCTATTATTTACCTTTATTTAATTATTTTCTCTACCTAAAATTTGAACACTTATTACTCCATCGCCTTTATTCTAAAAGGTTTTTAATCTCGAACTCAGGTATAATCTAGTTTATCAGAGTCTTTTTTTTTAGTATTTATGTACGCATTAAAAGGACTGCTCCTATCTCCTAACTCCTAAATTATGATCGATAATCAACAATTTTTAACCCCAGAAGAATCCCTCGAAGTCGAAAAAGCCTTACTAACATCTTCAGAAAAGTTTTTAACTCGTTTAACTATTTCATCTTTAAGGTTATTACAAGTTATCGCCCAAGATTTTAATATCCCCATCAATGACTTAACCAGTGAGCAAATTATCACATGGATGGAAATAGATAGTAAAAAGAAAATAGAAGAGGGAAAAGATCAAGGTGTGCTTAAATGGTAATGATGAATATTTAATGTTCAAAACAAGTTTTAATTTTCTCAAGGTGAGTTTGTAATTTACCCGTTATGATTAACTCTTGCGCCATTTTAAAACCATCTTCTAAAGAATGTATTGCACCACATCGCCAAAGATAAAAACCACCATTGAGAATACTACTAAGAGTTAAAGTTGATTTTTCTCCCCTAATAGTTTTTTCTAATTGTGCAAAATATTCTTCATAACTAGATAATAAAGGATCGTTACCTTTTAAATCATAATGAAGAGGGTTAACTTTTAAATATTGGAATCCTTCCTCACAATTATCTATTACAATTATATTAGTTTGATTTAATTTAAGATCTCCACTACCTTCTAAACCTTTAATTAAAGTAAATTTTTCTATTTGTCTTAATTTTAAAGCCTCTCTAATCATTTTTTCTGTGGGAGGATGCACATAACCTGCCATCAGATGACTTTTTCCTTGATAGGGTTGCCAAATTAACTCTAAAGTAGCAATAGGAGGACGTTTACCGATTTCTTCTCGATATTGTACAAAATTATGTGCTAGGGGAAAATGTTGAGGTAAATAAAGAAAACCAAAATTAGTTTCATTGAGAGATTTCTCTACTTGTGTTAAAGACAATTGAGTAACATCTATACCTAAACTTGCCCAAATTTCAGCTAAAGTTAAGCCGTATTTCGTGGGCATTTTTGCCCCTCCGTGCATTAATACGGGAATATTCATCGCCGTTAAAATTAAAGCCGTCACCGGAGATATAGGCGCACTTCTTGTTCTACCATCATAAGGAATACCTAAAATAGTCAGAGGATATTGAGAGTTATCAATAGTTGATAATTTCACCCCTAAGTTAGTATAACTATCTAGCATTCCAGCTAATTCTACTCCTGTAGGGCGTTTAATACGATGAGCAATCAAAAAACCACCAATTTGAGCAGGAGTGGCTATTCCAGTCAACATCATTTCTAACCCTAAAGCCGCTTCTTGTCGAGTTAAATCTTTATGGGTATGGGCACCACTACCAATTTTTTTCAATAATTCTCTAAATTCGTTACTCATCTCGTCAATATTAATTATTACCCTAGAAGAAACTCAAGCTATAACTTATAACGAATAGTTTATAGTGATTAATGTTCTAATGGCTACTAAAATTGAGAAAATTATTAATCATCCATTTGCCAAGGTTGAGTTAAATTATCTTCATCAAGGATTTTTTTCGGACGTAAAATTAATAATAATTGTCCTAGAATTTTACCATTAGGGTTAGATTGAAACCAATCAAATTTTAGTGTATTTTCGTCTTCGATTAACCAATAATTTTTTATATCCCATTCTTGAATATCTAAATCAACTACTACTAATAATTCCTCAGATTTAGTGCTAGGAAGTTTCGGTAAATCTTCAGTTTTACACATAATGACGGCTGGTTTTTTCGCCTTTAAAATTACTTGCCAACTGGGAATAGAAACTATAGGGATATTTTCCTTAATTTTTATCATGCCAAAAGGCTCGATTTCCTCAAAGATAGGAACTTTTTTAAAATCTAAAGACGTTAAAGGAAAAGTGCCAACTACGGGTAAAATACAGGGTAATTGCTCGTCATTTTCAATGCGATAAAGAGGCAATAAAGGGGCATTTTGTGTCGCTGTCGATGCGCTATTAGCGGCTTGTGTCAATAATTGCTCAATTTGTTGTCTAGCAGTAGAAGAATGAGCAAATTTTAACCCTTCTGCAATTAATCGAGCTTTATCTGCTAAAGTTTTTTTCTGACGGGCATTTTTCCAATGTTGATAAGCGATGGCATCCCCGGGGTGAAGAGTAAAACCCGTTGGCGGTTGAGAAAGATGAGAAAAATGTTTGATAGCTTTAGCTATTTCCTTCGCACCATCTACATCTAACTGTTTTTCCTTCGCTAAAATTGCTGCGGAGAGTCTTTCTTGGTGATTTAAAATCCTTAATTCATATAATACATCACTGCGAGGCCCTTGATAATAAGTTAATAAATCTTCTTGGGCTTCACCTTTAACTAAACTATCATAAACTTGTGCCCCAACGATAACTAAATTTTGTTGACTGGTTTGTAATCCCGTATTTTCAAAAATTTCTTGACTATTAACTCCCCCTAGTTGCAATATTTGACAGGCTTTTCCCCAATCTACCCAAGAGCCTTCTTTATGTAACAAAGATGTCATTATTTTTTCTTTTTCTTCTACACTGAGGGGATTATTATTTTCTGTCATAAAGTGATAATTATTGAGATGGACGTTAATAAATATAAGGCTATTATACTCTGTCTTGCTTCCTCAACAGAACTTTTACTTCTACCTCGAACTTTGAAGGAAAAAGAGAAAAAAATACCCATAAATATTAACCCATTTAGGGATTGTGAACTTTAAAATTAATGAAAATAACTCATAATTTGTCTTGCATGATTGCATTTTCGCTTTTCGTAAAGTAAATATACAATTAATTTCGCTTACTTATATCCCACATTCCGCACGTCATCATGTAGTTTGTAAAAAACAATACTTGAATTATATCTAACTTTTATTCAGATATAGAAAATCTTTGTCTTCTGACTAAAAATTATAATTGTTTGACTATCTTTTTTATTTTTTGACAGCACAAATAAAGGCTTTTTTGACCTTATTTTTTATTTTGCCTATTCTTTTTTCTTGTTTATTTCTTATCTGTCTAATAACTATAATATTTTTGACATTTTTTACTAAAATATCCTAATATTTTCCTTATTTCTTCTGTTAAATTACTGACCATT